>SLNU01000221.1 GCA_007132865.1 Bacteroidales bacterium
AAAATGCGAAGCCCATGCCGGGTGAGCGCCTTTAAAATTTCGAAGAAGTTTTGCAGCGCGAATCCGGTATGGGCTTCGCACAGTTTAGCGTTCAAAAACGAAATATCCCCAGGGGTCCATGATGATGGAGCTTGTTTCATTGAATTGCCAGGGTGCCCCGGAGAACAGTTCGGTATAGGTGCCAAGGAAGTGTTCCCCGTCAAAGGCGACCTCCAGCTCCTGCCCGGAGAGGTTCAGCACGACAAACACCTGCTCGTTGTCTTTCTGCCTTACAAACGCGAAGATGCATTCGTCGTTGTTGGTGTGCACCCGCTGCATGTCACCCCCGGCAAGTCCGTTCCACAAAGCCTGGTTGCGGTTTTTCAGACGCAGCAGCTGCATGTAAAAGTCATGGTACTGATAGGTGCCCCAGTCGATCTCATCTTTTTCAAAAAATTCAAGCATGCTGTCGAATGCAGCCTCCTGCCCGTTGTACAACAACACCATGCCCGGAATGGTGGCGGTCAGCACGGCGAAGGCCTCCACTCCTGCACCCAGGCGGGTGAATTCCGTTCCGGCCCAGGAATTTTCATCGTGGTTGGTGATGAAGTACATTTTGTAGCTGCCTTTGGGAAAGTCAAAGGCATGGTCCTCAAAAAAGTATTTGTCAATGGCCGCCACGGTTTCCTCCCCGGCGGCCACGCGGTTCATCACATGGTGGAAATGCCAGCCATAGGCGGCTTCAAAGGCATGCATGTGCAGCTCAGGCGTTTCGGCCTCGGCCAGCATGAATACCGGCTTGATGGCTTCCAGCTCTGCACGTGCGCGGTCCCAGAATTCGGTGGGAACCATGTCGGCCACATCGCAGCGAAACCCATCCACGTTTATTTCCTCCACCCAGTATCGCATCTCCCCGATCATCACGTCCCACAGCTCCATATTGCTGTAGTCCAGATCGATCACATCGCTCCAGTCTTCAATCGGGGGCACAAAATTGCCTTGTTCATCCTTTGTGTAAAACTCCGGCCTGGTGACCGTCCACGGATGGTCCCATGCCGTATGGTTGGCCACCCAGTCAAGGATCACGTACATGCCCCGGGCATGGATCTCATCCACCAGGTTACGGAAGTCTTCAATGGTGCCAAACTCGGGGTTGATCCCCGTATAATCTTTTACAGAGTAATAGCTTCCCAAGCTGCCCTTGCGGTTCAGCTCCCCGATCGGGGTGATGGGCATGAACCAGAGAATGTCGACGCCCATTTCCTGGAGCCGGTCAAGGTGTGCGGCAAAGGCGTTGAATGTCCCCTCGGGCGTGAATTGCCGGATGTTCACCTCGTAAATGTTCGCATTGACACTCCATTCGGGATGGTTTACCTGGCTGGCCAGGGGTTCATCCACGCTGGCCTGCTGGCAGGAAATACTGGCCCATCCGACGATGAGGATTATAAAAAACAGTCTGATGTTTGCCATTGGATTTTTCATTTTGAAAGTGTTCATGGTGTTGAGGTTTTGTTTTTTACAGATCAATGGATCGATGCAGGTAGTCGTCTACGTCAAAGGGTTTGGGCTTGTATTCCTGGTGAAACAGGCTGGAAGAAATCAGGAAGTCGGCCGTGGACCGGTTACAGGCCGTGGGTACATTGTACAGCACGGTGATGCGCAGCAGGGCCTTCACATCCACATCGTGGGCCTGGGGCTGCATGGGATCCCAGAAGAAGACCATGAGGTCAATCTTGCCCTCCACAATCAGGGCGCCAAGTTGCTGGTCGCCGCCCAGCGGACCCGATTTCAGGCGGTGAATGTTAAAGTTCAGGGACTGCCTGGGGTGGTCGGGTTTCTCCATTTGTGTGTCTGAAGGAAAGGGCTCCTGAATGCCGTCTGCCAATGTATCCTCCAGCAGCTTTCCGGTCGTACCGGTGCATATTATGTCAAGCTTGGCGAGGGATTCCCGGTTCCACCAGGACCATTCCATCAGTTCTTTCTTGCGGTTGTCGTGGGCAACAAGGGCTATGGTTTTTCGCATCTTTTGTTTTGTTTATTGTTGTCGGATATAGTCGTCCCTTACACTCAAAAGTTCCAGCCAAATTGTCCCGGGGTCCCGCTATACCGCCTTTACCAGGAAATAGTTCTTTTTGCCGCGCTGAACCAGGATGTAGGTGCCGTTGATTAGTTGTTCGCGGTCAATTACCTGGTCTTCGCCTGTTTTTGTTTTGTTGATACTGATGCTGTTCTCCTTCAACGCACGGCGGGCCTCGCCCTTGGATTTCAGGATGCCGGTCTTTTCGCTCAGGAATTCAATGATGGGAATGCCAGCCTCTAAGTCCGTTTTGCTCACTTCCATCAGCGGAACCCCTTCGAAGACATCCAAAAGTACATTTTCCGGCAGGCTTTTCAGGGTGTCTGTCGTGCCTTTCCCGAACAGGATTTCCGATGCCTCGACGGCCATGGTGTACTCCTGCTCCCCATGCACCCTTGCGGTAATGTCTTTGGCCAGGGCTTTTTGCAAGAGCCTGAGGTTGGGGGCCTGGTAGTGCTCACTGGTCAGGCTTTCGATTTCCTCCCTGCTGAAGAGACTGAAGATTTTGATGTAACGCTCGGTGTCTGCGTCGGAACAATTCAGCCAGAACTGGTAAAACTGGTAAGGGGAGGTATAGCGGGCATCCAGCCAGACGTTGCCCGTTTCGGTCTTTCCGAATTTGCCGCCGTCGGCCTTGGTGATCAGCGGACAGGTCAAGGCAAAGGCTTCGCCCCCCACTTTGCGCCGGATCAGCTCGGTGCCGGTGGTGATGTTTCCCCACTGGTCGGATCCGCCCATCTGCAGTCGGCAATCCTTGTTCTTATACAAGTGGAGGAAATCATAGGCCTGGACCAGTTGGTAGGTGAATTCGGTGAATGACAGCCCGGTATCCAGCCTTTTCTTTACGGAGTCTTTGGCGGTCATGTAGTTCACGGTAATGTGCTTTCCGACCTCGCGCAAAAACCCCAGGAAGCTGAACCCGCTCATCCAGTCGTAGTTGTTTACGATCTCTGCCCGGTTCGCCCCGCTTTCAAAATCCAGAAAACGAAGCAGCTGCCCTTTGATGGCTTCCTGGTTGTGGCGGAGTTCTTCCTCTGACAGCAGGTTGCGCTCCTCGCTCTTGCCGCTGGGGTCGCCGATCATCCCGGTGGCACCACCGACAAGGGCTATGGGTTTGTGTCCGGCCAGTTGCAGGTGCTTCAGCATCATAATGGATACCAGGTGGCCGATATGCAGGGAATCTGCCGTGGGGTCAATGCCCACATAGGCCGTGGTCATCTCTTTCAGCATATGTTCTTCGGTCCCGGGCATGATGTCGTGAATCATACCCCGCCAGCGTAACTCTTCAACGAAATTTTTATTCATCAGGTAGTGGTATATTGATAATTATCCGCAAAATTAGTCACTTTTTCCATACTTTTGAGTGAACCCCGGTACGGGACGTTTGTTATCATTATTTGTGCATGGCTGTTTCTGAAAATATGATTCTTGTTACCGGGGGTACTGGCTTGATCGGCACCCATTTGTTGTTCGAGCTTTGCAGTAAGGGAAGGAAGGTCAGGGCCATCCGGCGGCAGGGCAGCCAGGTCGAACTGGTCAGGAAGTTGTTTACCTGGTATGCGCCCGAAAATGGGGAGAAGCTGTTTTCCGGAATCGAATGGGTCGACGCCGACCTGAACGACATCATTTCCATGAAGGAGGCTCTGTCGGGGGTGGAATACGTGTACCACTGTGCGGCCATGGTGTCATTCCTTCCCGAGGACCGCCAAATGATGATGAAGGTAAATGTGGAGGGGACCGCAAACCTGGTGAACATGGCCATGGCGATCGGCATCCGGAAGTTTTGCCATTGCAGTAGCGTGGCGGCCATTGGCAAGCCCGACCGGGGCGACCGGATTGACGAATCGGTCGTGTGGAAGACTTCACCTGCCAACACCTGGTATGCGATCAGCAAATACGGATCTGAGCGTGAGGTGTGGCGTGCCTCGGAAGAGGGACTGAATGTGGTGATCGTAAATCCCAGTGTTGTAATCGGACCCGGAGACCCGGGACGTTCAAGTGCCCAGCTATACCAGTCGGTAAAAAACGGATTGAAATTCTATACCGGCGGGATCACCGGGTTTGTGGATGTGCGCGATGTGGCCGCCGCGATGGTCCGGTTAATGGAAAGCGATATTTCCGGCGAACGCTACATCCTGAGCGCTGAAAACCTGCCCTACAAGACCCTCTTTGAATACTTTGCGAAATACTCCCAATCCAGGCCGCCCCGCTACAAGGCGGGCCGCTTCCTTAGTGAAATGGCCTGGCGGATGGAAAAGGTCAGGAGTTTTATCACCGGACAAAAACCGCTCATTACCAAAGAAACCGCCCGAAGCGCCAACACCAAACGCTATTTCTCCCATGAGAAGATTGGCAAAGCCATTGGCTTTGAATTTCGGCCAATCGAAGAATCGGCCGAAAACACCTCCCGCTTTTTTAGGAAATATCCGGTCTACCTTTCCCCGGACTTCCGGATGAATACAAACTAGGGATTATCGCCGGCCGGGTTTCCGAATTACCCACTGAGACGCCATATACAGCAACAGCAGCGCGGTCAGGAATAGGCTCAGCTTGCCCAGGAAATTTCCGTGAAGCGCAAAAAAAGTAAGGCGATGGTTTTGGTTCAGGGTATGGGCCATGGCCGTGGTTTCCCACCAGTCTGACTGCTTCAGCACCTCTCCCCGCTGGTTGATAAAGGAAGAAATGCCGGTGCTGGCGGCACGGGCAATGCTTTTGCGTGACTCTATGGCCCGCAAGCGGGCGTATTGGTTGTGCTGGCGGTGACCGGGGGTGTTGCGCCACCAGCCGTCATTGGTCATGATGAAAATGAGTCCGGCCCCCCGGGGGTAATACCCGCGCATATAATCTCCGTAAATTGACTCATAGCAAATGACCGGGGCTACAGACTTTCCTTCACTTGTTTGAAATACGCTGCGCCGGTCCTGCTTACCCAGGCTGCTTGCCGTGCCCCCGAAACGCTCCACGATCTTTCCGAGGGGTCCGAGTACCCTGTAGAACGGCATCTGCTCAATACCCGGTACCAGTTTGGATTTGTGATAGAATGATGCGGTCCTTCCGTCCTCAATCATCAGGGAGGAGTTATACACATCCACCATGCCGTCGCCACCCGGGTTCGGCCTGGCGGAACGGGGTGCCTGCTCCCCGGGTTCATATAGCCTGTAAACCATGCTGCCGAACACCCAGGTGAGTCCGGGATGATGGGCGATATGCTCACGAACGGACCGAACCATCATATGACTTTCTTCCTGTCCCATCCAAATGCCGTGCGGACTGGCCCCTTCCGGGGCAATAACAAAGCGGGTTTGGGGTCCAACGGCCTGGCTGGCCAGCGAGACCATCAGGTCGATGCGGCGTTGCGCCTCCTCCAGGGTCCTGGCATGGTCGTAAGGGTCGATCGAGGGCTGGATCACAACCACTTCGACCGGATCCGGGACTTCCTCATACCCATACCACATCGTGAAAGAGATCAGGGATGGAACGACAAAAGCTGCGGCGGCGATCACCGAAAGGATAATCGGTTTTTTAGGTGCACCGGAGATTTGGTCTGTTTCCTGGTTGTTTGCCTGGACCATGCCTTCGGGCCGGCTGTGGCGGTGGATAAGCGGGCCTTTTGGAAACAACTGCTTCAGGAGTTGGAACAACACCAGGTTCAGCGACAATATCCAGACAGCCCCCCCGGCCGCCCCGGTATATTCATACCATTGCACCCATGCCGGGAAGGGGGCGAAGACATTGCCCAGGTCAAGCCAGCTCCAACTGAGGTCCCACCTCGCATGCAGGTACTCGAAACTCAGCCAGAAAAACAACAGGGAAACCGGCCCCTGTTTTCCAGGCAATACCCGCCGGGCAATATGCATCAATCCGACAGGTATCGACATTAACAGGGAGTTCAGCACCATGGCCACTACCATGCCGGGCAGGGTGGCATACAGTATCCACCAGGTGGTGCTGACGTTGAAAACCAGAAAGGCGATCCAGGCATGAAAAAATATGGAAATTGGCCGGTAACGGTCGCGGTTTACATAGATGGTCTGTTCAACCCAAAGCAAGGGTACAAATGCCACGAAGATCAGAAACGGGAAGCCCCTGGCAGGCCAGCTGAGGGAAAGCAGTATTCCTGTCAGCAGTGAAAATAGCAACAACTGGTGTTTGTGTAAAAACGTCTTCATGGTCTGTGCTTGATTGGAATTAACGGGCGCGCGGGGGCAACTGTCTAATGGAAAACCGGGTAAAAATAATGATTAAAATTTAAACAATTTAAACATTGTTTAAAACAAAGAATTGCATTACTTTTGGAGCCATATTCACCAAAAATAAAAATTAATCCCTGTTGGAAAATGACCAAAAGTAATAGTACTGAGCAAAAGATTTTTGATGCCGCCACCGAACTTTTCCTGGAAAAAGGAGTCGACCGCACCAGTGTGCGGGAGATCGCAGCCAAGGCAGACATCAACCTTGCCTTGATGAACTATTATTTCCGCAGCAAGGAAAACCTGTTTGATACCATTTTCTCAAAGCTCGTAAAAACCAACACAAAGCGGCTGATCGAGATCCTGAATAGTGACATCGGACTTGAGGATAAGATCCGGCAGTATGTTTCGGTTTATATTGACATGCTGTCTGAGAACCCCTTATTGGTCTCTTTCGTGATGGCCATCCTGCACCGCAGCCGGGAGCGCATCACCGAAATGAAGGCGGTCATCAGCCTTTACAGCACGGAAATTTTCACCCGGCAGATTC
>SLNU01000017.1 GCA_007132865.1 Bacteroidales bacterium
CGGCATACATCAGTGCCACAAGCGGAATGCCCACAGTCAGCACCAGGGCCGCAGTGGCCAGGTGTCCCACCCAGGACGAAGCAAAGATCAGGCTGAAAAAATGGGGGAACGAGAACAGCCAGGGGCCATATCCGGATACGATGGGGTGGGGGCCAAAGAACAAGGCAGTGAGCAGGGCGACCAAAAGGGTAAACCCCAGCACAATGATCGCCAGTCCGATTACAGCAGCCACGATCCGGAAAATCACCGTGAATGCCACCGCAATGGCCTGGGCAACAGATCTTAATGTGCTGTCAGGTCTGTCAGGGCTTTTTTTTTTAAACACGTCCCTGGTTTCTGCAGACAAGTCCTTCAAATTGCGTTTGATGTCCTGTATGTCCTCCTTGATGGAGCGTTCGATATTTGAAAGGTTCACCTTCTCACCCCGCATCTCCAGTTTTTCAGCCGTGGTCCTGGCACTGGGGATTACGATCCAGAGGATGAGGTAAAGAATGATGCCGAATCCCGCAAAGATCCCCACCAAAAAGATGATTCGCATCCAGGTCGGGTCTATGTCGAAAAAAGCACCCAGACCGCCACAGACCCCGCCAATGTATTTGTCATCGGGATCCCGGTAAAGCCTTTTGGGCCCCCTTTCCGAAAAAGTACCTGTGCGTGGGGCCTCTTTTTCGTGGGTCTCCTCCCCGCTAATCTGCTCGGGTTCGCCAAGCTGGCCGATTACTTCCTTTACATCCTCCAGGGTAACCACCTGGCGGTGGTCCCGGATCTTTTCCTGGAACATTTCAGCGATCCGCCCCTCGATGCCAGACAGGATCTCATCGCATCCATCATCAGAGGCAAAAGACTGCCGGATTCTGCCCAGGTAGCGATTCAGTTTGTCATAGGCGTCTTCATCGATGTGAAAAACGACGCCGCTGATATTGACCGTTAGGGTTTTTTTCATGGTTATTGTTATTGTCGGATAAAGATATTGATAATTCGTTTTTCTGGTACTGATTATGAATGTTTTATTGCTTACTGCGTGGTTTTGCGCACCGCTTCTACCAGATCGTGCCAGGTCTTACGCAAGGCCTCCAGAAATTCCTGTCCGATTGGCGTAATCAGGTAGTATTTTCTGGGCGGACCACTGGTGGATTCTTCCCAGCGGTAAGTTAGAAGTCCGTCATTTTTCAGACGTGTCAGCAATGGGTAGATGGTACCCTCAACCACCAGCAATTTGGAATCCTTGAGCGTCTGTATCAACTCAGATGCATATGCCTCCTTAGCGGATAGAATGGAGAGAATGCAAAACTCGAGCACCCCTTTGCGCATTTGCGCCTGTGTATTTTCCAGGTTCATATCGATGAATTTTTTTACAAAGCTAATACAAATATAGTACCATGCAAAGCAAAGTACCATGTTTTTTAAAATTATTTTTAGCTTACACCCTGAAACGCCTGCCAGCCGTGGGAAAATGGGGAGTGGCCCGGAACTTTCCAGGTCGCTGCATAGCTTCAGAAGGGTTCAGTTGGCTACAGCGCGGTGGCCAAAGATCTGGCAGACTACAGCGTGCGCACTAACGGAGGCTGCTTCCCATAGCAGGTAGCCGATTGCCGGGCCGGCAGCCTGCCAGTGCGCGCATGTCTGGGGTTGGAATACTGCCAGGCCAAGCCGGCCAGACTATAGAGCGGGCATAGCCGGGCTGAGGTCATTAGCTTCCCGAAGGGTCGTAATACCAAGGAGCGGGCATATCCGGGGTGAGAACCTTGGCGGGCCGAATGATTCAGCTTAGTAGCGGGTAGCACTGCGCTGAGGGCCTTTGGCTTCCCGAAGGGAAGGTGCAGCCCGAAGCGTAGTTGCTACCCGCGATAGCTGAAGGGCCGGCGCAGTTCGAACCCCGGATATGCCCGCGACCGACAAAATGGCAGTCATTCCTCGCTGGCACAGGCTTTGATTTCAATCCGGCATCGAGTAAGGCTATGCGCGTCAGTAAATCACCCCGCACAAGCCTTATACCTTGCATAAACCAATAAACCAAATAAACCGAACCATGCACAAAGGAAAAATCAATGTCCAGACCGAGAACATTTTCCCCATCATCAAGAAATTCCTTTATTCCGACCATGAGATATTCCTCAGGGAATTGATATCCAATGCCGTGGATGCCACCCAGAAAGTAAAGACATTGTCTTCACTGGGGGAGTTCAAGGGGGAGTTGGGTGACCTGACCATAGAGGTCGTCCTTGACAAGGAAGCCAAAACTTTGACGGTGAAAGACAAAGGGATCGGGATGACTGCTGAGGAAGTGGATAAGTTCATCAACCAGATCGCATTTTCAAGTGCCGAGGAGTGGGTGGAGAAATACAAGGGCCAGTCGGAGTCGAATCCGATCATCGGACATTTTGGCCTGGGATTTTACTCTTCCTTCATGGTGGCACGCCAGGTCGACATCCATACCAAATCTTATAAGAAAAACCAGAAAGGGGTACACTGGACTTGTGACGGTACGCCTGAATATGCGCTGGAGGACAAGCCGCGCAGCCAGAGGGGGACCGACGTGGTGCTGCATATTGCATCCGACTCTGAGGAATTTCTGGAAGAGTCAAAAATACTCGGACTGCTGAAAAAGTACTGCAAGTTCCTGCCCGTTCCGATTGTGTTTGGCACGGAGAAGGAGCTGGTGAAGGAAAAGGATGAGAAGGGGGAGGAGCAGGAAAAGACCATTGAAAAACCCAGGATCATCAACAATGTGAAGCCAGCATGGACACAGAAACCATCCGACTTAAAGGATGAGGATTATAAAAAGTTTTACCGGGAGCTGTACCCCATGGGTTTCGAAGAGCCCCTGTTCCATATCCATCTGAATGTGGATTATCCGTTCGCACTGACAGGCATCCTGTATTTTCCAAAGGTCAAGCAGAATTTTGAAGTGCAGCGTGACAAGATCCAGCTTTATTCCAACCAGGTGTTCGTGACCGATACTGTGGAAGGAATAGTGCCGGACTTCCTGACTTTGCTGCACGGGGTCATCGACTCCCCGGACATCCCGCTGAACGTATCCCGTAGCTTTTTGCAGAGCGATGGCAATGTGAAGAAGATCAGCGGTCATATTACCAAGAAGGTGGCTGACAAGCTGGAGGAGCTGTTCAAGTCCAACCGTGAAGACTTTGAGAAGAAGTGGGACGACATTAAGATCTTTATCCAGTACGGGATGATCTCTGATGACAAGTTCCGGGAGCGGGCCATGAAATTCTGCCTGCTGAAGAACACCGAAGGCAAGTATTTTACCTTTGAGGAATACCGCGAACATATTAAAACCGCCCAGACAGACAAGGACAAGAAAATTGTGCATATCTATGCCACCAATGCGGAGGCACAGCACAGCTTTGTCGAATCGGCCAGGGAGAGGGGATACGATGTGCTATTGCTTGACACCCCGATCGATTCCCATTTTGTGAACATGCTGGAAACGGAGCTGGAGGGGGTATCTTTTGTCCGTGTGGATGCGGAGGTCACAGATAAACTGATCAGTAAGGACGAGGAAATCCCGTCCAAGCTGACACAGGAACAGAAAGACAAACTCAAGCCCCTGCTGGAGAAATACCTCGACCAGCAACAGTTCAATGTCGCGTTCGAAAATCTCAGCGAGACCGAACAGCCCATCATCATCACCCAGCCTGAATTCATGCGTCGCATGAAAGACATGTCGGCTGTCGGCGGAATGAACTTCATGGGCACCATGCCCGATAGCTACCAATTGGTGGTGAACAGCAACCACAACCTGGTGGGCAAGCTACTGGAGCAGCAGGATGAAGCCATACAGGAAAAGCAGGTCAAACAACTCATCGACCTGGCCATGCTGTCGAAAAACCTGTTGAAGGGAGAGAAGCTGACCCAGTTCATCAGGCGAAGCGTGGATCTGATCTAGGAAGTGTGGACCTGATTTAGGGGGTGCTTTCTTACGTTGTATCCATTGTCCGTCGGGCGAATGCGCGCAGGTGTCTGTGCCAGCCCTTTAAACGACTGTACCAACTAATAAATATATTTGTATTTTAGCTGGAAATATTACCAGCATGTACGAAGCCTTAACCGCCATGGACCCGGCCACCCTAAATTTCACAGAGGGTGGCCTGTTCATTTTAAACATCACCATCTCGATCATCATGTTCGGGGTGGCATTGGAGATCAAGCTTGTGCACTTCCGGGACTTACTTGCCAGTCCGAAACCGGTGCTTGCAGGAGTGTTGTCCCAGTTTCTGCTGCTGCCTGCTGTGACTTTTCTGCTGATCATGGTATTCTGGAAAAACATGACGGTCGGGGTGGCCATGGGCATGATTCTGGTGGCCTCATGCCCCGGCGGGAATGTGTCGAATTTTATATCCACCCTAGCAAAGGGTAACCCGGCCCTTTCTGTCAGCCTGACGGCCATCGCCACCATTTCGGCCATTTTTATGACACCCCTGAACTTTATGATATGGGGAAGCCTTTACGATCTCCTCGGTCCATGGTCGAACAACGAACTGCTGCAGGAACTGCGCATTGACCCGGTGGCCATGTTCAAGATTGTGTTCATACTGCTGGGCGTACCCATCGTGTTGGGGATGCTTACCAACCACTTCCTGCCCAGGTTTACCGAGTTCGCCAAGAAGCCCATCCGCATTTTTTCCATCATCTTTTTCATGGGCATGCTGGCAATTATGTTCGCCAACAATTACGACCACTTCATTCAGCACATCCTTTGGATCTTGCTGATCGTCTTTATTCATAACGGGATAGCCATCTCGTCAGGTTACGGACTGGGATCCGTGTTCAGGCTGAATGCCCAGAACCGAAAGACCGTGGCCATTGAGACCGGGATACAGAATTCCGCACTCGGACTGGTCCTGATTTTCAACCCGGCCATTTTCCCTCAGCACCTGGCCCTGGGCGGCATGGCCATCGTGGTGGCATGGTGGGGAATATGGCACATTTTGGCCGGACTGAGCGTGGCCACCATCTGGAGGAGGGTCTCCTGATTATTGTCGGATATATTAATTGACTTCTATGGGCAAGGCCATAAAAGGACATCTTTTCCGGGATTCATGGCTTTGGGAAATCCTGGCAGCCTATATCTTTTTTCTTCACCGGCTTTTTTATAAGGTAATCGTGGTGGAAGGGAAGGAACATATTCCCAAAGACGGACCCTTGATTTTTGCACCCAACCACCAGAATGCACTGATGGATCCCCTGGCAGTCCTTTTTGCATCCTCCCGCCAGATTGTTTTCCTGGCCAGGGCCGACATTTTCAGGAACCGGTTTCTGCGGCCTGTGTTTCACAGGATGAAGATTCTCCCGGTTTACCGGATTCGCGACGGAAAAGACAAGTTAAAGCACAACGAACAATCGTTCGACACGGTGGTGGAACTGCTGGCGCATGGGCGATCTGTCGGACTCTTTCCGGAAGCGGAGCACTCCAACAAGCGGCACCTGCTTCCATTGAAGAAAGGGGTGCCCAGGCTGGCTTTCCTGGCGGAGGGGAAACATGCTTTTAAACTCGGACTAAAGATCGTACCCGTGGGGATCTATTACAGCCACTACGAATCCATGGGCTCTGTTTTGCACCTGAAGTTCGGTCCGCCCCTGGCGGTTTCGGATTTCCGGGATGCTTTCCTGGAGTCCCCGCAAAAGGCCCACCTGCTGATGCGTGACGAACTCAGCAAGGCATTGAAATCACTGGCGATTGACATCCGGAACCTGGACTGGTATGAAACCTATGACACGATCCTGATATTGCGCACAAAAAAACTGGCGCGGGAGAAAACCCCGGCGAAAAATTTCCGGGTCAGGGAGTTCGAAGCCCGGAAGGAAATCATCCGCCGGCTCGATGCCCAGCTGGAAAAGCAACCCGAAAGGATGGAATCCCTCAGGAAGAAGGTCAGCCGTTTCCTGGCCATGGCCAGGCAGTTCAACATCAGGGGCAACCTGCTGGCAGAACCCCTGCGCAGTATGACAAGGCTCTACCTGGCCACCCTGCTTTCCCTGCTCAGCCTGCCGGTGTTCCTGTATGCCCTGGTCAATAACTTGCCGGGCTACTCCATACTGCAGCGGCTGATACGCCGGTTTAAGGACAGGCAGTTTCACAGTTCCGTCAAGTTTTTGTGGGGAGCCTTTTTCCTGCCGGTGTTTTATCTCTTGCAAACCATGGTGGTGCTGCTGATCTTCCAAAATAACTGGATTGCCCTGTATTATGCACTTTCCCTGCCGGTAACCGGACTTTTTGCGCATTGGCTTTATTTGCGTTACAAGGTGGTACTGGGAAGATGGAAGCTGGTACGGCTCCGAAAAAAGTCCCCCAGCCAGCTACACAGTTTCCTGGAACTTAGAAAAAGCATCCACAATGATGTGGATCACCTGCTGGATTTGTAATCCCCTCAACCACACGCTCCCGTATGGTCCCGGTTCCCCGTCGCTATGGCAGCTGGTGGTCTGGGCCTCATAAGGGCCAGTATCAAATGGGGCTGGTATTTCCCCGGCCGCTGCCTGACTTTACGGTATATTTATATTTTTATGAAAATAAACTTGGCGGTTTAAAAAATTGTCGTACCTTTGCACTCCCTATTAAGGGAAACAACAACGATCTTTGAAAAAATTGGGAAGCCAAATAGTAGCAAAAATACCCGTTGATTCATTTAGGTGAATCGGCAACGAAGATAACAACAGGTATACAAAGAATAAAGACGAGTCGGGAACA
>SLNU01000281.1 GCA_007132865.1 Bacteroidales bacterium
AAGACAGCCCGTATTACGAGGTGGTCATTATGTCGCTCGTCCAGGTATATGTCCGTACCAACCAGCCAGAGAAACTAAAAGAAATAGAGGATATTTACCTCAAATATTTTGGGGGAGCCGAGGAAGAACAGGAATAGCTATAGAACAATACGAATCGCTATAAATGCAAAACAGGGGAGCAATCCCCTGTTTCTTTGAAATACCATCTTAACATAATATTAATTATAATACATTTATGACAACCCAGCTGGATCGGCCGGAACGTCATATTTGGCTGGTTTACCTGGGATTAACCTGTGCACCTGTACCTGCAGATATTTCCTTATGCAAAGGGTTTCCTGTATAATTCACCATGCTGCCGGTATTCGCCTTGACTTCCAGCGATTCGGTCACAAACAAATCGGTTTGTGCGCCGGCACTTGTAGATAGCTTTACACTTTCTGCTTCCAGCAATGAAGCATCCAGCATGGACCCGGCATTGTTTTTGGCGGTCATCTCCCGGACGCGACCCCGGATAATTGCTTCGGCCCCACTGCTCACCTCCAGTTCAATACGATCAAAATCTATGGCCAGCAAGCTTTTGGCTCCCGAATTGACTACATGGTGCAGAATTTGCCCCTTTAAACCGTTTTCTGCCCGAACCCGGGCGCCAGACTGGGCAACCAGTGAGCCAATCTCCACCAGGTCAACCTCCACTTCAATGCTTGCGTTTTTCCCGGCCCAGGCGCGCAATGTGACATTCAGAACCTCATCATTCACCTCGGTACGGATGTGCTCCATCAGGTTGTCGTCGGCCCGGACAACCACCTTGTGTTGGTCTCCCTGTCGGATCAGCAGGCTCAGGCTGCCGGAGGCTTCAACCCCGTTAAACGCAGATACATCCACGCTATTGGTGATTATATTCCCGCTGGGTTCAATGAATACCGTGGCTTTTAGCTGAACCCTGATAAAGACTATCAGTACGGCAATGGCTATGAGAATCAGAACAAATGCGCCAAGTAGAATTTTATTTGTTGTTTTCATATGCATTTATATTACTATTATTCTTTCTTTATATTATTATCCCCGGCCTAATTCCGGCTTTCTTTGCGGAATTTCTGATGGTACCTCTTCAGGTCTTCAAAGTCCAGCTTTACCAGGTCCAGCATCCGGAACATTTTTGGCAGTTCTTCCTGTACGAATTGCTGTTTCTTCAATTCAAGGGTTTTTTCGAACCCATCCTCTGCCACAAAATAGCCAATGCCCCTTTTGTTGTAAATAATGCCCTGGTCCTGCAAGTAGTTGAAGGTCCGGATCGCGGTGTTGGGATTCACCTCCACCTTGACTGCGATTTCCCGTATCGAGGGGATCTTCTCCCCTTTCTGCCACTTTTTCTGCAGAATATTCTCGCAGAAATAATCGGCAATTTGCAGATAGATTGCTTGATTTTCGTTGAATTCCATTATTACACCTGCCTTTCTTTTAAACTAAACCAGGTAGTTACCAGGAAAAAGGGAATGGTAAGGTACCAGAAAATGAATTTGAATACTGCGGGAAGGATTTTGGTCATCAGGTTCTCCAGCGGAGCGATTACTACCTGTTCCTCCATCATGAACATGTCTCCCGACAAGCTGCGGAACAAACCCCATCCTACCAGTCCGGAATAAATATTCAGCGCCAGGCTGACTAAAAACAAGGCCAGCAGGGTCTTCAGGAAGTTGTTCTTGCGAAAATAGACCGCACCCAGCAGGAACACACTCTGGGTGACCAGATAGATGCCAATGGTTTTCAGACTCCCCGTCAAAATGACAGAATTAAACGGCATTGTTCCGTTCAATAGCTGCATGACCAGGTTGCCTGCCAGTCCGATCACAGACATGGCCAACAGGGAAATTATGGCGAACAGCGGACCCGTAATCAGCCAGGCGCTCACAAGCCGTTCCGTCAGGGAAACCGGCAGGGTCAGGTAACTGTAGCTGCGCTGTACCTGGTGAAGTTCAAAATAAATATTGCTGGTAAAAATATACCCGCCGATAAACATCACGACAAAATACAGTGGTACCATGCCAGACAGGGCCGGGGGATTAAAATAGGCGACCAGCAACGAAATAATCAGCAATGTGCCGGCCATCCCGCCAAAGGCGATCAGCAGGCTCTTTGCACTGGAAAAGATCTGCCGTCGCATCAGCAATAACAATCTTTTTAAATCGAATAGGTTATTTGTTTCCATGGTGGTTTTAATTTTCAAAAACTTGATTGATTTCCTTGGAGTTGGCTGTCACGCCATTGAACAGAAGCTCCAGATCCAACCGGGTCTCCTTGCCGCTCGTATTGGGCAAAATCCCGGCATATCCGCCAAAGGTTTCCTCAGCATACAAGGCCCTGCCCCCTTCCTTAACGGGTTCGAAAAGCAGATGCCTGCTGATGTGTTCCACGCTCTGGTTGAAAATGATCTTTCCCCCGTCAATGATGATCACGGGATCGATCAGGCTTTCCAGGTCACGCACCTGGTGGGTGGAAATGACCAGAACCTGTTCTTCTGAAATGGAAGCGGCAATTACCCTTCTGAACTGACTTTTGGATGGGATGTCCAGTCCGTTTGTCGGCTCATCCATCAGCATCAGCCTCGAATTGGTGGAGAGTCCGAATGCCAGCAGGAATTTTTTCTTCTGGCCGTAGGAAAGCTGGTTGAGCATGTTCTTGGAATGCAATTGGAATTCCCCAAGCAACCAGCTGAATTTATCGTGGTCGAAGCGGGTGTAAAACGGCGCATTGACCGACACATAGCTATCAATCCGCAAGGCCGGAAGATGATATTCCTCGGGCAGCAGGTAGATGTCCTGAAGCACCGAGGGGAGCCGGTCAGATGATGCATGACCGAACAGGGTGCATGCTCCCGACCGGGGAAAGACCAAACCTGAAATGATCCGCAGCAAGGTGGTTTTCCCTGCTCCGTTCTTCCCGAGCAATCCATATATATTGCCAGGTACAAGCTCCAGGTCCAACTGGTCAAACAAGCGTTGCTTCTTGTTGTAACCGAATGAAAGTTTTTTAATGGAGACCATGATTATTGATTTAGTGTTCTACTTTACTAATACACCACAAATGTAGGAAAGTTTTTTTTACAAATACAAGTTTTTGATAAAAAAATTTACTTTTTTTTTCTTTTTTTTCTTATTTGCCTGATTTGTAGGTGTTTAACATTTTTTAACTAGAAAAAGGACCAATAATTCCTGTCCGGACGTATTTTTGCAACAACCAATATGAAAAAAATAAGCGCCGGTATGGATATCAAGGAATTGAATGAACGCATACAGCAGGAAAGCGCATTCGTGGACCTGCTCAATATGGAAATGGGCAAGGTCATTATCGGACAGCGGGCAATGGTCGACCGACTGCTGATCGGATTGCTGGCCAATGGGCATGTTTTGCTCGAAGGGGTGCCTGGTCTCGCCAAGACCCTGGCGATTAAGTCACTGGCCAATACGATAAAGGCCAAATTCAGCCGGATCCAGTTCACCCCTGATCTGCTTCCTGCCGACTTGATCGGCACCATGATCTATAGCCAGAAGACAGAGGAATTCGTTGTCAGAAAGGGGCCCGTTTTTGCCAATTTCATCCTGGCGGACGAGATCAACCGTGCGCCTGCAAAGGTACAAAGTGCCCTGCTTGAAGCCATGCAGGAAAGGCAGGTCACCATCGGGGATATGACTTATCCACTGGAAGAACCCTTTCTAGTGCTGGCCACCGAGAATCCGCTGGAACAGGAAGGCACCTATCCCCTGCCGGAAGCCCAGGTAGACCGCTTCATGCTCAAGGTTGTGATCGGATATCCGACAAAAGATGAAGAAAAACTGATCCTGAGGCAGAACATGCTGGAGGATTACCCTTCGACTGCCCCGGTGCTGGAGCCGGCCGATATCATGAAAGCCAGGAATGTGGTCCGCGAGGTGTACCTGGATGAAAAAATCGAAAATTACATTACCGACATTGTGTTTGCGACCCGTTACCCGGATCAATACGGCCTGGAGAAGTTCGTGCCCCTAATCAGCTACGGGGGATCCCCCAGGGCCAGCATCAATCTGGCACTGGCCGCCAAGGCCTTTGCCTTTATAAAAAGGAGGGGCTACGTGGTTCCTGAAGATATCCGGGCCGTTTGCGCCGATGTGCTGAGGCACCGCGTGGGTCTTACCTACGAAGCGGAAGCGGAAAACATCACGCCTGAAGACATCATTACAGAGATCCTGAATACGGTTGAGGTGCCCTAAATCCCGGTCCATATGGAAACCACGGAGCTGCTGAAGAAAGTCCGCAAAATTGAGATCAAAACGCGGGGGCTGTCCAGAGAGATGTTCTCGGGGCAGTACAGCAGTGCTTTCAAGGGGCGTGGCATGGCTTTCACGGAGGTTCGGGAATACCAGTACGGTGATGACATCCGCAGCATTGACTGGAATGTAACTGCCCGGCTGAACCACCCTTATGTTAAAGTCTTTGATGAGGAACGCGAGCTGACGGTCATGCTGCTGATCGATGTGAGCGGGTCGAACGCATTCGGTGCTGCCGGACGGATAAAGGAAAGCATGATTACAGAAATTGCAGGCGTACTTGCATTTTCGGCCATCAGCAACAACGACAAGGTCGGAGTAATCTTCTTCAGTAGTCGGGTAGAGAAGTTCATTCCCCCCAAGAAAGGGACATCCCATATCCTGAGGATCATCAGGGAGCTGATCAATTTCAGGCCCAAAGACCAGGGCACAGACATTTCGGTTGCATTAAAATACATGCGGAATGCAATCAAGAAGCGCTCTGTGGCTTTCCTGTTATCCGACTTCAATGACAAAGAATTTGGCGATGCCTTGTCCATCGTGAATAAAAAGCATGACCTGGTCTGCATAAGGGTTTATGACCAGCGTGAAAAATCACTGCCACAATCAGGATTGATGAAGCTTCAGGATGCTGAGACCGGGCAACGCATCTGGGTGGACACCTCCAGTCAGGTGGTACGTGACAGCCTGAGAGAATGGAGTATGGAGCAGGACCGTATGATCCGGGCTGCTTTTACCAGGGCGGGAGTGGATTCTGTGGAGATATCCACGGAACAGGATTTCGTTCCGCCCCTAATGAAATTGTTTAAAAGAAGGTCATAAGGAATGATAATGTGCAGGGCGATGAAAAGAAACCGATACGGCCGCAGAGGCAGTGACCAGGCAGGAAATATGTCGGCGGCGGGCTTGCTGCTGTTGCTGGTGCATGCCTTGTCTGCAGGCGGGGTTTCCGGTCAGAAAGCCAACATAAACCTGGTGCCTGGAGAGGTTCTTATCGGCGAACATGCCCGAATGGAACTGGAGCTGGAAGTGCCTTCCGGCAGCCTGGTTTTCTGGCCGGCACTTAAAGAGAATTTCACCGAAGAAATTGAGATTATCCGGTTTGGCACCCCCGATACCATCCGCAGCGAGAATGAGGTTTATCATCTTAGGCAGGTCCACACCATCACAGCCTGGAAAGAAGGCTTTCTGGCAGTCCCTCCCATTGGTTTCACGGTGATTATGCAAGGAGATACAGCCCGGATCGAAACCCCTGCCGCCTTGCTGGAAGTGCATTCGATCGGGCTAGACCCGGAAGGGGACTTAAAGGACATCAGGGGTATTCTCCGCCTGCCGGTCGGACTGAGGGATCTTTGGATTTATGTAGTCGGATTGGTGGCCGTGGGACTCCTGGTCTGGTGGCTGAAACGGTATTTCAGAAAGCCGGAAAAGCCAATGAAGGCTCCAGTCAAAAGGGGAAAACCGGTAATACCGGCCCATATCGCTGCCCTGAGCAGCCTTGAAGGCCTGAAGGAAAAAAAATTATGGCAGACCGGCAGGGTAAAGCGATACCACAGTGAGCTTAGCCGGATCATGCGTATTTATCTGAGAGACCGTTTTGCACTGGATGCCCTGGAGATGACCACCACGGAAATCATGACTGCCCTCCCCGGTAGTGTTGAGGATGATTCGCTCAGGGAGAAGCTGCGACATATTTTGGAGCAGGCTGACCTGGTGAAGTTTGCAAGGTTTCAGCCCCTGGATGCCGATCAGGAAACTGCCCTGCAGGCGGCTTTCCATTTTGTTGAACGGACAAAAATTTCGGTAAAGAATGGGGATTGACATTGCATTTGAAAACAGGACGGTCTTGTTGCTGCTGGGAGTGGTCCCCCTGCTGGTGGCCTGGTATATATGGAAGCAGCGGGAAAGGAACCCTTCCCTGAGATTTCCCCATACGGCTTTTCTTAAAGGCAAAGGCAGGGGAATCCGCAGTTATTTCGTCCACCTGCCTTTTGCACTCCGGATGCTGGTAATCGTCCTGCTGGTGATTGCATTGGCCAGGCCAAGGAGCACAATGCATACGCAGCAGACCACCGTGGAGGGGATCGACATTGTGATTGCCATGGACATCTCCACCTCTATGCTGGCAGAGGATTTCCCGCCCAACCGCATGGAGTCTGCCAAAAACACTGCGCTTAAATTCATTGATATGCGGCCGGGTGACCGGATCGGAATGACCGTATTCAGCGGGGAAAGCTTCACCCTTTGTCCCCTGACCACAGACCACGGACTGCTGAAAGAAATGGCCTCAGGCATTTCCACCGGAATGGTCGAGGATGGCACGGCCATCGGGGATGGCTTGTCGACCGCAATCAACAGGTTGCGGGATAGCCAGGCAATCAGCAAGGT
>SLNU01000144.1 GCA_007132865.1 Bacteroidales bacterium
AGAAACCTGACCAAGACCTCATTGGTCCACAAGTCAGACGAGAACAACATCAAGGCGATGTTGGCCCTTTAATGGTCTCGTAATTCATTCACCTTTGTTTATGCACGAAAAGTCTTTCCGTCAGAGGAAGCGCTAAACGAAAAAAACAAACATTATGGCAAGAACCGT
The DNA here is from genome assembly GCA_007132865.1 of Bacteroidales bacterium. The sequence goes on from SLNU01000144.1 coordinate 169, forward strand.
TAACAAAGTCGCCGCAAGGCGCAAAAGAAAAAAGCTGTTAAAACTCACCAAGGGTTATTTTGGTGCCAGAAAGAACGTTTACACCGTTGCAAAGAACACCTGGGAAAAGGGGCAGACCTATGCCTACCGGGACCGCCGAAACAAGAAGCGGGAATTCCGCAAGCTTTGGATCCAGCGCATCAATGCGGCAGTAAGGCAGTATGGCTTGAGTTATTCACAATTCATTGGCAAATTGAATGCGAAGGATATCCAGATCAACCGCAAAGTGCTTGCTGACCTGGCCATGAACAACCCCGAGGCATTTAAAGCTGTGGTGGAATCCGTTCAATAGACTGAAAAAAGTGGACATCAACATAGGGAGGGAGGCTGCAACAGCCTCCTTTTTTTATTTTGTGGCCTTGGCCTTCAATTCCATTTCCAGTCGCATGGCAGTCGGGGTAATTGACAACCCGCCATATCCTGTGCACCTGATTTCGTAGGGCAGAGATCTGCCTGTTTTATCCATGGCCGCGATGACCTCATCAAGGGGGATGACCGCGTCAACGCCGGCAAGTGCCATATTTGCCGAGGCCAGGGCGTTGACTCCCGCCATGATGTTTTTCCCAAGGCAGGGAATCTCCACCCTGTTGGCAACCGGATCACATGCTAGTCCGAAAATATTCTGAAGTGCCATGGATGCTGCGTCGAATGATTCTTTAAGATTACCTCCCGCCATCTGTACAAGCGCGGCAGCTGCCATTCCTGTAGCAGATCCACATTCCGCCTGGCACCCGGCCAGCTCAGCAGCAAAAGTTGATTTCCCGGCAATGAAGACACCAATTAGTCCGGCAACCAGCATGGCTTTAGCCATATCCGTGTAGTCCAACTCCAATTCCTTGCCTGTAGTGATTATGGCCCCTGGCAGCGTGGCACAGGAGCCAGCCGTCGGGGCAGCCACGATTACCCCCAGGGAGCTTTTTACCTCCATCATGGCCATGGTTGCAGCCACTATCCTGTTCACCAGGGAATCTCCGATTAACCGGTTGCTTTTCATGGCCTTCTCAATCAAATGGGACTGATGCCCAACCAGTCTGTCCTCATATTCATTGCCTTGCAATCCCTGCAGGATGGAGTCATCCATGATCTCCACAATTTCCTGCATCATGGCAAGTACCTGGGAGACTGAAAAACCGCTGCGCCGGCTTTCATAGAGAGCTGCAACTTCCCAGGGCTGCTTATCACCGCATGCCTTTAGTGCTTCTTCCGCCGAAAGAAACGGAACCTCAAGGTTTTTCCGCGAGAGGACGGGCATTACAGGGCCGGCACAAAAAATCCGGCAATTCGAAGCCATTTTTTTCACCTGTTCAGCAAGATCCTCAACCGGACCCGCTGATGATTTGATGTTTAACAGGTATTGCTTCCCATTTTTCAAAAACAGAAATTTATCGACACGTCCGGACACCTCCAGAAGTTCCGAAATCTTCTTTTCTTCCGAAGCCCCTAGCTGATCAAGAAAAATAAATGCCTCATGGTAATCCCCCAGCGAAGAAATTGCGAACCCGTTGAATCCAATAAATTCGATCATTCCACCACCGGAGGAGATCGCAAATAGTTCGAGGGATTCCCCATTCTTCCCCGTAAGTTTCATTTTGTAGGTATTCGGATGGTCATTCTCGTAAGGGATTACGACAAATTCCAGATGAATACCGGAATCCCTGGCAATTTCCAGCGCATCTTTCATTCGCTCATCTACCATTTGGAAGCCCAGGAAACCAGCTGCAAGGCCCATAGCAGATCCCTGACCGTCAAAAGTGGTCGCCAGTGAACCCCTGGGATCAAATTCAAAAACCGCTTTATGTAGTGGCTGTCCCAAAATATCGCTTGCCATTCTTGCTATCCGCACAGAAGCAGCCGTATGGGAACTGGAGGGCCCCCGCATGACGGGACCGATCACATCGTTGAATATGCTGGGAGGTAGTTTTTCCATGGTTTAATGTATTCAGTTGTATTTATTCAGTCTGACGGCTGATTATACATGGATTTCCGGTATACCAGCTGAGCCGCAAATAAATCGTATACGGCACTTCCCACAGTTTTAAATATTTGCGACGGGGATTTCGCCAGGGTAATTTCTCCGCTGATCAGTTTGCCAAGATGGTGAATATTCTGTGTTTTAATATGTCCTTCCCGAATCGGGATAGCCAGATCCCCGCTTTCACTTGCTGCATGCAGTGTATCAACAAACACTTGTTGTGTGTGACTAAAAAGGGATGATGGCAATTCGCGGCAGTCAGGTTTATAGGATCCGACGGCAATGATGGTTTTCCCGGTTAAAAGATTTTCGTCTTCCGGAAACAGAGGATGCATGGAATTGGTCGCCGAAATAATGACCTCGGATTCACGTGTAAGCGCTGCAGTATTCCTGGCCTTTACTAACCGGATGCCAGGCAATTCCCTTTCGGCAAATTCAGCAAAGGCAGAAGCAGACGCTTCATCTATGTCATAAAAGTTGATTGTTTCAAAATCCCTTACCTGGCATGCAAAAAGGACCTGATACATTCCCTGTGTCCCCGTTCCTACTATTCCCAGTGATGTTGCATTCCCCGGGGCAAGGCAATCCAGACCGGTTGCACCGACAGCTGCTGTTCGCATGGCAGTAATCATTCCTCCGTCCATCACAGCAAGCGGCTCACCTGTCTGGCTGTCATTAAGCACTAGTGTGCCGTAAATGGACGGCTTACCTTGCTTATGGTTCTCTGGGCAATAGGACACTAGTTTGGTGACCCAGAATTTTTCATTTACGCATGGCATCAGCAGAAAGGTATTCCTGCCAAAATCAATATGCTGGCGCTTTGGCATGCATTCGTCGTAATCCGGTGCCGCGGCAATGGCGTGTTTCATAGCCTTCAGCCATTCCTGGTAAGAGGCAGCGTTCCTGATGGTAACGGCATCAATAAATCTCATCTCGTAATAACTGTTTTATTACTTCTGCCATTTCGGAGATAATCATGGCGGTGGCACCCCAGATAATGTGACCACCCATGTTGTAACAAGGCGTTTCCAGTCGCTGGCCGTCCCTCAAGCTTATAAGCTTCATTTCCCTGCACGCGGGATTGAGCAGGTCCTTAAGGGAAAACTCGAGAATGGCAGCCACTTCAACCGGATCAGGCAAGAAATCCGGGCGGCTTTCCGAGATGCCTATAAAAGGTGTTACAATGAAGTTGCTTGGCGGGATAAACAGGTCTGTCAGCCTTCCTTTTAAATTTACCAGTCCGGGATCCACCCCTATCTCTTCGTTCGCTTCCCTTAATGCGGTAAATGCAAGGTCCGGGTCTCCGGACTCATGTCGTCCACCCGGAAAGGAGATTTGTCCGCTATGGGCCCCGTCATATTCCGGACGTTGAATAAGTACCGTGGCAACCTGCTGTTCCTTATCTGGATAAAAAAGCAATAGCACACTGCTTTGTACAGGGTTTTTGCCAACCCCCATGTGCAGTATATCGCTATGGCGGATGGACGGTGCCATTTGCAACTGGGCCTGGACTCCGGGAAGATTTGAAAAATCAGCGTTTTCCAGGTAACGGACAAAATCGTGGAAGTCGGGCATACAAGGCTCAGTCAATGAAAAGGGTTATTCAGCGCTGTGAAGATACCAATTCTTTTACTGTTTTCAGCCAGCGTTCCCTGGCCATTTTATGATCTACGATGGGATCAGGATAATCCGGGCTACCCGCTTCAGGAACCCATTCTCGGATAAATGTCCCATCCTGATCAAACTTTTTTTGTTGTTCCGTCGGATTGAACACCCTGAAATAAGGGGCTGCATCGCATCCGGTCCCGGCACTCCATTGCCATCCCCCATTGTTGGAGGAAAGCTCGTAGTCAAACAATTTTTCTGCAAACCAGGCCTCTCCCCACCGCCAGTCGACCATCAGGTGCTTGGTCAGGAAGCTGGCCGTGACCATGCGCAGCCGGTTATGCATATAGCCGGTCTGGCTCAGCTGCCGCATGCCTGCATCCACCATGGGGTATCCGGTCATTCCCGCTTTCCACTTGCTGAACGCCACCTCCCCATTCAACCAGGGAAGCCGGTCAAATACCGGTTTGAATGAGCTTCGGACCACATGCGGGAAATGCCACAGAACCATCGCGTAGAATTCCCGCCATATCAATTCATTCAGGAATACCTCATTCCATTTCCCGGCATTTTTAACCAGGTCCCTTATGCTCAAAACCCCAAACCTCAATTGGGTTCCCAGCCGGGAAGTACCCTCCATTGCCGGGAAGTCCCGCGTGCGGTCATATTTCCTGATAATGTCCTCGCGTACTGTGAAAGAGGGCATGGCCATGCCGGAGGACTTGAATCCAAGGGCCTGCAAATCTGGCAAGGAAGGAATGTTTCCTTTCCACAAATGGTCAAGCTTTTCCTGTGAGGGAAAAGGGGAAAGGTCCCTGCTGCTTAGCCTGGCCTTCCATTGCTTGCTGTAAGGCGTAAAGACGAGGTATGGACTTCCGTCGGGTTTCAGGACCCGGTTCTTGTCAAAAATAAGGTGGTCGGTCTGGGATTCCAGTGAGATTCCCTGGGATTCGAGCAAGGCCCTGACCTTCTCGTCCCTTTTTTGGCCGTAGGGTTCGTGGTCGCCGTTGGTATAAACGGCCTCCACCTGGTAATCCTTGAGCAAGCTGACAAACACATCAAGCGGCCTGCCATTTTTTACAAGCAGGCCCGAACCCAAGCTGGCCAGCTCCTTTTCGAGCTGTTGCAACTGAAGGTGGATGTATTCAACGCGGTGGTCACCCGCCGGAAGCTCACTCAGAATATCCTCATCAAAAATAAACAAGGGCAGCACCTGCCTGCCGGACCTGAGTGCTTCATACAAACCACGGTTGTCAATCAGGCGTAGGTCCCGGCGAAACCAAAAGATATTCAAATGCTGATCAGACATAAGAAGTATTTATTAAAGCATGGATCAAATCGTGAAAGCATAGATCAAACCGTGGGTTTGTTCCCACTTCGCAGGATAAGCAGGGTGATCTCAGGGGGCATCCCTATCCTGCCAGGAAAGCTCAAATAACCAAATCCCCGGTTGACATAGAGTTTTTGCTCACCCTCCGAATAAAGGCCGCTCCACTCATTGTATTTCAGTTTGACCGGACTCCATGAAAAAAATCGGTTGGTAATACCAAACTGCATGCCATGGGTGTGGCCGCTCAGGGTCAGCTGCACATCCGTTTGGGGGATGACTTGCTCACGCCAATGGGAAGGGTCATGTGAAAGCAGGACCTTGAAGGGGAAGTCCGACATATTCCCCAATGCAGCCTGCAGGTCACCATACTGCCCGAAAGGGGGTAATCCCCAGTTCTCCACCCCAAGCAACAGAATGGAATCCTGGCCACGGTGAATAAATGCCTGTTCATTCAAGAGAACCCGGAACCCCATTTCCGATTGGAGTCGTACCAGCTTTTCCACATCGGCAACTTTTTCGTCAATGGTACCCCAGCGGCGGTAATCCCCCATGTCATGGTTGCCCAGTATCGAATACATCCCATCCGGGGCTTCCAGTTCCTGAAAGTATTGCAAAAATTTCATGGCTTCCAGGGCTTCGTTGTTCACCATGTCCCCAGTGAAAACGATCAGGTCGGGTTCAAGCGCATTGATCAACTTCAGGCCGGCCTGGACGGCGTCTGTCTGGGTATAGCTTCCCAGGTGGGTGTCTGAGAACTGGACAATGCGGTAACCGTCAAATGCCGGCGGCAGCTGTTCAAACCAAACCTCCTGGGTTTCCACCTGGAAATTGTAACGTCCAAAACCGACCCCGTACAACGTAATGGAAAATGTCATTGCAGCGAATGCCATTCCCACGGCAGGTACAATCAAACTGCGCCTCCACCTGCCAAGCAGTCGGTGGGTTCCGGATCTGGTTGAAAATACGCGCTGGGTAAGCCCAAGCAGCAGAATCTTGAGGTCATAAAATCCCGTGAAAATAAAGAAGCTGAATTTTGGGACAAAGACCATCACAAATCCGCCGACGATAAGGAAGAACCTTCTGTATTGTACATAATCCTCCTGTGGGCTGTTCCGGATGAAAAGCAGCCAGGCAATGGCGAAAAACAAAAAGAGTATATCTACAATCCAGTAGGTTTTGAGGGCAAAACGCCTCAAGGGGGTCAGCCTTCCGTGTGAGAAAAGCTTCTTCATGCCACGGTAGGCGTAAATATCTACAAGCAGGATGAACAAGAAAAAAAGGAGAATGGTCCAGAACATGGGAATAAATAACAGATACAACAAAACCAATAAAAAGTAACCATTAACTTTGGTGCAAAAACCGCGCCGGGAATGCGGCCGCGAAGGTAAGGATTATTTGCTTCTATAACACAGATATTCAGCGAATTGTTCATTCAACAGACGAATCCATGGGTGAAATAATTTTTGAAGGGTATTTTGTCCTTTTTCTCATCATCAGCCTGGGAATTGTGTTTGGGAATATCCGTTTCCGTGGCTTCTCCCTCGATCTTTCCGCAGTAATCTTTGTGGCC
>SLNU01000204.1 GCA_007132865.1 Bacteroidales bacterium
CCAAAATAGGCCAGGTCCTCCATGACCACCACATTGTATTTATTGGCCAGCTCGCCGATGATCTTGAGCTCGGTTTCGGTAAAGCAGATCCAGGACGGGTTGTTCGGATTGGAATAAAGCATTCCGGCAATATTGCCTTTCGACAGGTGTGACTCCAGCTTTTCCCTTAGCTTCTCCCCCCGGTAGTTGTACACATCGAAGCTTTCAAACGGCACGCCCTGCACCCGGCATTGCTGCTTATGCACCGGAAAACCAGGGTCGATAAAAAGGATGCTGTCCTTCCCCGGCTTCATACGCGTTACGGTAAGGAAAGCCGCAAAACTACCCTGCATGCTGCCCACGGTCGGCACACAAGCCCTTGGATGCACCTCAATGTTCATGAACAGTTTCACAAAGCGGGAGATCTCCCGCTTTAGTGAGGCGATCCCGTCAATGTCGGGATAAATAGCCGCAACGCCCGAATGCAGCGCCTCGATCTCGGCCTCTATCCCGATCTGGGACGGCGGCAGACCAGGGATGCCCATCTCCATGCGCACATACTTCAGACCGGTTTCCTCCTCAATATGGTCCACCAGTCGCTTAATCTCGCGAATGGATGCCCGTCCCACACTCGACAGGCCCATCAGTTCAATTTGCTTTTTTACAATGTCAAAGGGTATGGGGGTGTCTTTCATGATGAATAATAGGTTGATTTTTGTCGGATGCTTATATTGATTTATATGTTTATTCTATTTGTTTGTACGGAATTTACACCAAACAGAATAAGGAAATCGTTTTGCAAAATAAGCATTTCCTTCAGATAAAAAAAATATATTTGCAAGTTCAATTTACTGCTCCATGTCCAACCTTTTTATCCAGCAACTGGTACTTTCGGTGGTGATTGCCGGACTTTGGATCAGTGCGGCCACACTGCTTTCTGAGCGCCTGGGATCCAAACTTGGGGGCATGATCAGCAATATGCCCTCTACCATCCTGGTCTCCCTGTTATTCATCGGCATCACCCAAGGGGCGGACTTTGCTGCAGAAGCAACAACCACCGTGCCATTGGGCATGAGTCTGTCCACCATTTTTCTATTTACATTCATTGCATTGGTGCCCAAAGGCTTATGGAAAGCAGTCGCCGGGTCCCTGACTACCTGGCTGGTACTTATGCTTATTTCATCTCTTTTTCAGGGAGTCGGTCGCATCGGCTGGACCATGGTATATTTTCTGGTGGCAGTCACCACCTATTTACTGGCAGAAAAGGTTCTGGACATCCCATCCATGGGGAAGACCGGCAAAAAATACACGATACTGCAAGCCTTGCTGCGCGCCCTGTTTGCAGGCAGTGTGGTCGGAAGCGCCGTGTTGGTGGCACGCACCGGCTCGGCATTCTGGACCGGCATATTCTCCACCTTCCCTGCCGTGATGCTGTCTTCGATGGTCATCCTGAGCCTCTCAGCCGGAGCAGGATTCGCACGGGCCACCGGAAAGATCATGCTGCTGGCCTCGACCAATATTGTGATCTATGGGTACTTAAGCGGACTGCTTTTCCCGGTAGTCGGATTGGCATGGGGCAGTATTATTCCGTTTTTTATCAGTGTCGGATGGATATGGCTGCTCAAGCCTCTGTTCAAGCGGGGAAGGTAGTCTACTGGCACTTTTTACAACGAAAGTTAAATTTTCAAAGAACATGCTTTTCAAATCAGCTATTCTTGCTATTTTGGCAGGTTGTATAACCAACCATTCTAATCCATATCATTATGCACATGAAAATTTCTTCTTTTTTGCTCGTGGCCGTTTTCTGGGTTTTTTCGGGCATCGCCCAAACCCCTTCGGGTTACCAGCTGCCACCCCAGGAAATCATCGACCTGGTCGATGCCCCTTCCACACCGTCTATTAACATCAGCCCGGATAACCGGGTGATTCTGCTCACCGAAAGCCCGGAACTGCCATCCATCGATGAGCTGGCCATGGAAGAACTGCGACTCGGCGGCATCCGTTTCGATCCGCGTACCAACGGCCCAAGCAGGGCAGGCTATGGCACCGGGCTCAGCCTGATGAACCTGGACGGCACCAATCTCCGCCAGGTCAGCGGCATGCCTGGCAATCCACGAATCAGGAACACCCGCTGGTCGGCCGACGGAAGCAAGGTCGCCTTCAACCACACCACCGACACCGGAATCGAGCTCTGGGTGGTGGATGTGGCAAGCGCCAGCGCCAAACGCCTGACAGGACCCGTGGTCAATGACGTCCTGGGTACGGCATACACCTGGCTATCCGACAATAAAACAATTATTTATTCTGCTGTTCCGGAGAACAGGGGACCCGCCCCCACCCGCCCCAGGGTTGCATCGGGACCGATTATGCAGGAAAGCCTGGGCAGAAGAGCAGCCGTTCGCACCTTCCAGGACCTGATCAGTGACCGCTATGACGAAGAAATCTTTGATTATTATGTAACCAGCCAGCTGGTGAAGATCGACCTGGACGGCAATAGCCGCAACCTGGGACAGCCAGGGGTGATCTGGTCGTACAACGATTCCCCCGACGGGAACTACCTGCTGGTCACCCGCATAGAGAAGCCCTATTCCTATATCGTGCCTTTCAGTCGCTTCCCCCAGCGGGTTGAGCTGCTCGACATGGATGGGAACACCGTCAGGCTGCTGGCAGAGGTTCCGCTGACCGATGACCTTCCGCAGGGGTTTGGCGCCACCCGCACCGGACCCAGAAGTTTTACCTGGCGTGCTGATGCACCGGCAACCCTATACTGGGTGGAAGCACTCGATGGCGGGGACCCGGCAGTAGAGGCAGAGTACCGCGAGCAGATCTTTTCCCTGCAGGCCCCGTTCACCGGTAATCCTGTTGCCGGCTTTAAGTTGGCCTTGCGTTACGGGGGCATCAGTTGGGGAAAAAATGATTTTGCACTGGTTTCAGAATCCTGGCGCGCAACCCGGCTTGGCAGGATGCATATATTCAACCCGTCTGATCCCACGGCGGAACCCAGCCTGCTGTTTGAGCGAAGCATAGAGGATAGGTACAACGATCCCGGCAGCTTCCAGTTCACCACGAATGAATACGGGCGCGGAGTGCTGCAGTTCGACCGTCGCGGCCGCAAGCTTTACCTGGCTGGACAAGGCGCATCACCCGAAGGCAACCGTCCGTTCGTGGATGAATTCGATATCCGCAGCAGGGAAACCACCCGCCTTTGGAGAAGCGAAGCGCCCTACTTCGAAACCCCGGTCCGGCTGATCGACGCCGACCGCCAACTGGTCATTACCCGCAGGGAATCCAATGAGGTGCACCCCAATTTTTTCCTGCGCGACATGCGCCGTAACCGACTTACGCAGATCACTGAGCTGCCCGACCCGTTCCCGCAATTGCGGAATGTGTACAAGGAAATGGTTCATTACGAACGCAATGACGGCGTACCCCTGTCTGGCACCCTTTACCTGCCTGAAGGATACCGCATTGGCGTGGACGACCCGCTGCCAACCATCCTCTGGGCCTATCCCAGGGAGTTCAAAAGTGCGGATGCAGCCGGACAAGTGAGCGGTTCGCCCCATACCTATACCCGTATCGGGGTCACCTCACCGGTAATCCTGGTCACCCAGGGCTATGCCGTGCTGGACAATGCCAGCTTCCCCATTGTGGGCGAAGGAGATGAAGAACCCAATGACACCTTTGTGGACCAATTGGTGGCCAATGGCCAGGCAGCGATCGACAAACTGGTTGAAATGGGGGTGACCGATCCCGACCGTGTAGGCGTCTCCGGTCATTCCTATGGGGCGTTCATGACCGCAAACCTGCTTTCCCACAGCGATGCATTCGCTGCCGGAGTAGCACGCAGCGGAGCCTATAACCGTTCTCTGACCCCCTTTGGCTTCCAGGCAGAGGAGCGCACCTTCTGGCAAGCCCCGGAGGTTTACCACACCATGTCCCCATTTTCTTTTGCACATCAGATGAATACCCCCATGCTGATTATCCATGGGTCGGACGACAACAATTCCGGGACCTTCCCAATGCAGAGCGAACGCTATTACGACGCATTGCGCGGACATGGCGCCACCACCCGCCTGGTCATGCTGCCGCATGAAAGCCATGGTTACCGCGCCCGGGAATCCGTACTGCACATGCACTACGAATGGCTGAACTGGTTCGACAGATACGTCAAAAACAAAGACAGATAATTACCAATATAACAGTAATAATTTCGACGGGAGGCATTTGCTTATGCCTCCCGTTTTTTTTATCCCTTTTTGGTTATATTTGCCCTGCCGGTGTTTCCGAAATCTTCCGGCAGGCGGATTTTTCCTCTTTTTACTTGCATGCAGCGACACGCCCACTGAAGCGTGGTGCGTGCGCGCCCATATGCATACAAGGTGGGTATAAATACAATGACAAAAAACGGCACAGGCTCCTCATGCGAATTAGAAAAAACAGCCCCTGCCTGTAAATCGGGACGGGTGTTGTTTTTGTTTGTGGCCGTTGTGCTACTTATGGCAGGCGGGTGTAGAACCACCGCTACGCTTACCCAAAGGGCGGAAGCCGACCTCGACAGGCTTTTCTCAATGATGCAGGGAACATTCAATTCAGCCGAACAAGCCATTTCAGACAGCACGTATTTAAACATCTCCCTGATACAGGCTCCCATCTGGGCAGACAGGGGACATTATCTTTATGTGGAACAGGCCAGGTTTGAAAGCCGGGAAAGCCCTTACAGGCAAAGAATTTATCACGTATTTCACAGGGGGGACGGCACACTCGTGAGTGCCATTTACCTGCTGCCTGACGATGAAGCCTGGACCGGGAAATGGGAAATGCCAGAAGCGTTCGATGCCCTTGATAAGGACGAACTTACCCTTTTGGAGGGTTGTGAGGTGGTGCTTCGCAGACAGGGCAGGAACCGTTTTACCGGGAAGACCGGTGAAGGGACATGCAGCAGCGTGCAGCGCGGCGCTGTCTATACAACTTCACAAACCGTGATTACACCGGGGAAGATGGTGTCGTGGGACCGCGGATACGATGCCGGCGGCAATGTGGTCTGGGGGGCGAGACAGGGGGGATATGTATTTAATCGCATCAGTACATTTCAGTGAAGGGATTCCACCGGGACATGATGGCCCTCGCCGGATAAGGACGCTCTCTGGATATACAATAACAGAAACCATTGAATATGAAAGTTATTTCCGACCCCGTCAGAAGAAAACAGGTACTGGATGCCTACCAGTCTTATTTTGATGCCTATACCGGGCGCGACTGGGCAAAGATGACCGCTGTCTTCTCAGAAGGGTTTGCCATGTTCGGGACCGGCATCGATGAAAACAGTTTCGACAAGGAAAGCAGTTTAGGGCTGTTCAAAAGGGAGTTTGAACAGGCACCAGACCTGATCTCTTACCAAATTAAGACCACGGAGGTATTTGAGGTCACGGAGGATGTGGCCCTGATTATGATGATCATGGACCTGCAGTTCCTGAGCAGGGGGCATGTGGTGGACACTTTGGATAACAGGACCACTGCGATCATGAAGCTTTGGGACGACGGATGGAAACTTGTACACGCCCACTGGTCCCAGCCCGACAGCATCCAGGATGTGGGTGAAAGTGTCCCCTACAAAAAGCTCGTTAAGAAAACACACGAATTGGAGCAGCTGGTAAAAGCCAGAACCAGGGAGATCGAGGATCAAAACCTCGACCTTAAGCAACTGAACGACACAAAAACCAAATTGTTTTCCATCATTGCCCACGATTTAAGGAACCCGTTCAACAGCATTCTGGGATTTACGGAGCTGCTGATCCACCGCATCCATGAGTTGGACATAGAAAAGACCATGAAATACCTTCACAATATTCGTTCCCAGGCCGGCAACACCTACCGCATGCTGGAAAACCTGCTGGAGTGGGCCAGGGCCCAGACAGGAGAGATCAGCCCTGACCTGCAGGTGGTAAGCCTGCATGACCTGGCCGGGGAAGTCATCAGCGGTTTTCAGTCTGCCGCTGAAGCAAAACGGCTCAGCCTGAAAAACCTGGTCCCAAAAGAAACATTCTGCCTGGCAGACACCCACCTGATGCATATTATCCTGGGCAACCTGCTGGCCAACGCCCTCAAATACACCTGTCCTGGCGGCCATATTGCAATAGGTGCAGATTCTGATTCCGGAGACATTGAAGTCCACGTAACTGACAATGGGGTCGGCATGTCCGATGAACTGAAGTCCAGGCTGTTCAACACGGAGATCAACATTTCCATTCCCGGGACAGAAAAGGAAAAGGGAAGCGGAATCGGACTTATGCTATGTAAAGAGTTTGTTGAAAAGCAGGCTGGAAGGATATGGGTCAGCAGCAGTTCAAAGGAAGGCAGCCGCTTTTCTTTCACCGTCAAAAAAGCCCAGGAAGAAGGAAAGTTTTGAAAAAGATTTTTACGGTTTTTTAAATTTTAGTAACTTTCTTTGTTTTAATCAAAGCCAATCTCTTATGGAAAACCCACAAACCACTGAAAATCAAACTAATCAACCCACCAGTCCGGTTATTCAAAATGCGCCTGTTGTCAGTCTCGGCGATTGGGTCGTTACCCTGATTATCATGATCATTCCCTTGGTCAACCTGATCATGCTTTTTGTATGGGCCTTTGGTGATGGCACCAACCCCAGCAAAGCTAACTGGGCAAAGGCTTCCCTGATCCTCATCCTGATCAGC
>SLNU01000200.1 GCA_007132865.1 Bacteroidales bacterium
GTTTATATGTTTCCTTCTTTGTTTTTTCAAAAACCCAAAACCCTCAAACCTTGGCAGCAAAAAATACGACCGGAGAAAGGCTTAGCTTTGCAACCGTAACAAAACATTTTGAATACCCCGACTTTCTTGAGATCCAGGTAAAGTCCTTCCAGGACTTTTTCCAACTGGAGACCACTCCTGAGAACCGGAAAAATGAAGGACTTTTCAAAGTCTTCAGCGAGAACTTTCCGATATCTGATGCACGCAACAATTTTGTACTTGAGTTCCTCGACTATTTTATTGATCCGCCCAAGTACAGCATTCAGGAATGCATAGAAAGGGGGTTGACCTACAGTGTTCCCCTTAAGGCCAAATTAAAGCTGTATTGCACCGATCCGGAGCATGAAGATTTTGAGACAATAATACAGGATGTCTACCTGGGCATGATCCCTTACATGACACCCAGGGGAACCTTTGTCGTCAATGGCGCCGAAAGGGTCGTGGTCTCCCAGCTCCACCGTTCACCCGGGGTGTTTTTCGGCACTTCCGTGCATGCCAACGGCACCCAGCTTTACAGTGCCAGGATCATTCCCTTCAAGGGCTCATGGATCGAGTTTGCCACCGACATCAACAATGTGATGTACGCATACATCGACAGGAAGAAAAAACTTCCCGTCACGACCCTGCTGCGTGCGATCGGTTTTGAGAATGACAAGGATATCCTTGAGATTTTTGGTTTGGCCGACGAGGTGAAGGTTAGCAAAACGGGCTTGAAAAAATATATCGGGCGAAAGCTGGCCGCACGCGTGCTGCGATCCTGGGTAGAGGATTTCGTGGATGAAGATACCGGGGAAGTCGTATCCATTGAGCGTACCGAGGTCATCATTGACCGGGAGACCATCCTGGAGAACGACCACATTGACCTGATCATCGATGCCGGCGTAAAAACCGTTATCCTGCACAAGGAGGGGGTTAACCTCAGCGACTTTGCACTGGTCTACAACACGCTTCAGAAGGACACCACCAATTCAGAGAAGGAGGCCGTGGAGTTTATCTACCGCCTGCTGCGCAACGCCGATCCTCCGGATGACGAAACAGCCCGCGGGATGATTGAAAAACTGTTCTTTTCTGACAAGCGCTACGATCTGGGAGATGTCGGTCGCTACCGCATCAACCGCAAGCTGAATCTGGATATCCCCATGGATACCAGGGTGCTTACCAGGGAAGACATCATCTTTATCATTAAATACCTGATCGAACTGGTCAACGCCAAGGCCGATGTGGATGACATTGACCACTTAAGCAACCGACGTGTCCGTACCGTTGGGGAGCAGTTGTATTCTCAGTTTGGAGTCGGATTGGCCCGTATGGCCAGGACGATCCGTGAGCGGATGAACGTCCGTGACAACGAGGTATTTGCCCCGACCGACCTTATCAATGCCAAGACCCTGTCTTCCGTGATCAACAGCTTCTTCGGCACCAACCAGTTGTCGCAGTTCATGGACCAGACCAACCCGCTTGCGGAGCTTACACACAAGCGCCGGATGTCTGCACTTGGACCCGGCGGACTTTCCCGTGAACGTGCCGGCTTTGAGGTGCGCGACGTCCACTTTACACATTACGGAAGGCTTTGTACCATTGAAACGCCGGAAGGTCCGAACATCGGACTGATTTCCTCGCTTTGCGTGTATGCCAAAGTGAACGACCTGGGGTTCATTGAGACTCCTTATTTCAATGTGAACCAAGGCAAGGTAGATTTTCAGAATGACCCTGTCTACCTGTCGGCCGAAGAAGAAGAGACCGAAATCATCAGCCAGGCCAATGTGCCCCTGAAAAAAGATGGTGCCTTTGTCGAAGACAGGATCAAGGTCAGGTTCCAGGCCGATTACCCCATTGTGGAACCTGAACGGATCAAACTGATGGATGTGGCCCCCAACCAGATTGCCTCCATAGCCGCCTCTCTGATCCCCTTCCTGGAACATGACGATGCGAACCGTGCCCTCATGGGCAGTAATATGATGCGTCAGGCCGTGCCGCTGATCAACCCGGAGGCCCCCATCGTGGGAACCGGTCTGGAGAAAAAAGTGGCCTCCGACTCCCGGGTGCTGCTGCATGCCGAAGGGGACGGGCTAGTGGAATATGTGGATGCAGACGAGATTCATATCCGCTACTCAAGGTCGGATGAAGAGAGGCTGGTCAGCTTTGAGGAGGACGTGCGTGTCTATAACCTGATCAAATTCAGCAAGACGAACCAGAGCACCTGTATCAACCTTAAACCCATCGTCAGGAAAGGCCAGAAAGTAAAGGCCGGGCAGCTGCTGTCTGAGGGTTATGCCACCAAGGGTGGTGAACTGGCATTGGGCCGCAACCTGAAAGTGGCTTTCATGCCCTGGAAAGGGTATAACTTTGAAGATGCCATCGTGGTGTCTGAAAAAATAGTGCGGGATGATGTGTTTACCTCCATCCATATTGAGGAGTTCTCCCTGGATGTAAGGGATACCAAAAGGGGTGCTGAGGAATTGACCAGTGATATACCGAATGTCAGCGCAGAGGCGATCAAAGACCTTGATGAAAATGGCCTTATCCGAATCGGTGCGGAAGTGAACGAAGGGGATATCCTCATTGGGAAGATCACGCCGAAGGGGGAGACCGATCCGACTCCGGAGGAAAAACTGCTGCGCGCCATTTTTGGAGACAAGGCAGGGGATGTGAAGGATGCCTCTCTTAAAGCGCCGCCTTCTACAAAGGGCGTCATCATCGATAAAAAGCTTTTCTCCCGGGTAATCAAGGACCGCAAGGCCAAGACAAAGGAGAAGGTGGTCATTGAGAAGATGGACGATGAGTTCCGCAAGGAAACTGCCGAACTGCGCGGGAAGCTGGTTGACAAGCTGATTGTGCTGGTTAGCGGGAAAACTTCCCAGGGTGTTTCCAACAGCCTGAAGGAGGTGGTGGTGCCCAAGGGGACCAAATTCACACAGAAGATCCTGCACGGAATTGATTTTGCCACCATCAACCCGAACAACTGGACCACCGACAAGTCTAAGAATGATCTGATTAAGACCCTGCTCCACAACTACTCCATCAAGTACAAGGACCTGCTCGGGGCATTCAACCGCAAGAAGTTCACCTCCACGGTTGGTGATGAGCTTCCCACCGGCATTGTTCAGCTCGCCAAGGTTTACCTGGCCAAGAAAAGAAAATTGAAAGTTGGAGACAAGATGGCGGGTCGTCACGGGAACAAAGGGATTGTTTCCAGGATCGTCAGGGAAGAGGATATGCCCTTTTTGTCGGATGGAAGCCCGGTGGATATCGTGCTGAATCCGCTTGGTGTACCTTCCCGTATGAACCTCGGGCAGATCTATGAGACGGTGCTTGGATGGGCCGGGCAACGACTGAACATGACCTTTGCCAGTCCGATTTTCGACGGTGCCCAGGTGGAACAGATCAATGGCTACCTTCAGCAGGCAGGCCTTCCGGAAAATGGAAAGGTGTATCTGTATGACGGGGGAACCGGCGAACGCTTTGACCAGCCTGCCACAGTGGGTGTAATCTATATGCTGAAGCTCGGGCACATGGTGGATGACAAGATGCATGCCCGTTCCATCGGACCCTATTCATTGATTACCCAGCAGCCTTTGGGCGGTAAAGCCCAGTTCGGCGGACAGCGGTTCGGAGAGATGGAGGTATGGGCGCTAGAAGCATTCGGCGCGGCCAATATACTGCAGGAGATCCTTACCGTGAAGTCTGACGACGTGATGGGTCGGGCAAAAGCCTATGAGGCCATCGTGAAGGGGGAGAACATGCCTATTCCCGGTGTCCCGGAATCGTTCAACGTGTTGGTCCACGAGTTACGCGGACTTGGCCTGAACATCAAATTTGATTAAGGTTTTTCCTAAGTTTCCTTGCTAAAACAACAAACGCATATATGGCTTTTAGAAAAGAATCCAACGTAAAAAGCAACTTCTCCAGCATCACCATCAGTCTGGCCTCCCCGGAGTCTATCCTGGAACGCTCACACGGAGAAGTGCTGAAGCCGGAAACCATAAATTACCGGACCTATAAGCCGGAGCGGGACGGTCTGTTCTGCGAGCGCATCTTTGGTCCGGTGAAGGACTGGGAATGCCATTGCGGAAAATACAAGCGCATCCGCTACAAGGGAATCGTCTGTGACCGCTGCGGAGTCGAGGTGACCGAGAAGAAGGTCCGCCGGGAACGCATGGGGCACATCAAGCTGGTCGTCCCGGTCGCGCACATCTGGTTTTTCCGCTCCCTGCCAAACAAGATAGGTTATTTACTCGGACTGCCTTCCAAGAAACTGGACCAGGTGATCTATTACGAGCGGTATGTGGTGATCAGCCCGGGGGTGAAGGCCGATGAGCTGAACTACCTGGATTTCCTTACAGAGGAAGAGTATTTCACCATCCTGGAGACCCTTCCGAAGGAAAACCAGATGCTGGAAGATACCGATCCGGAAAAATTCATCGCAAAGATGGGTGCAGAGGCCCTGAAGGAACTGCTTTCCAGGCTGGACCTGGACCAGTTGTCGTACGACTTGCGCCACAAGGCCAATACCGAAACCTCCCAGCAACGCAAGGCGGATGCCCTGAAGCGGCTGCAGGTGGTTGAGGCCTTTCGGGATTCCCAGAAAGTAATTGAAAACAATCCGGAATGGATGGTGGTGGACGTGGTCCCTGTCATTCCCCCGGAACTGAGGCCCCTCGTGCCGCTGGATGGCGGACGATTTGCCACCAGCGACCTGAATGACCTCTACCGCCGGGTGATTATCCGCAACAACCGCCTCAAGCGCTTGATCGAAATCAAGGCCCCGGATGTAATTCTGCGCAACGAAAAGCGCATGTTGCAGGAGGCCGTAGACTCGCTCTTCGACAACTCCCGCAAGACCAATGCCGTCAAAACCGAATCGAACCGGCCCCTGAAGTCGCTCAGTGACAGCCTCAAGGGCAAACAGGGGCGTTTTCGCCAGAACCTGCTCGGTAAGCGTGTGGACTATTCGGCCCGTTCTGTGATTGTAGTCGGACCCGAACTGAAGTTGCATGAGTGCGGGATCCCCAAGGAGATGGCCTCGGAGCTTTTCAAGCCTTTCATCATCCGCAAGATGCTTGAACGCGGCATTGTAAAAACCGTGAAGTCTGCCAAAAAAATAGTAGACCGCAAAGACCCTGTTGTCTGGGATATCCTGGAGAACGTGCTGAAGGGACATCCCGTGCTGCTGAACCGTGCCCCGACGCTTCACCGTTTGGGTATTCAGGCCTTCCAGCCCAAACTGATCGAGGGCAAGGCCATCCAGCTTCACCCGCTTGTCTGTACAGCATTCAACGCCGACTTTGACGGCGACCAGATGGCCGTGCACCTGCCGCTTGGCAACGCAGCCATCCTGGAGGCCCAACTGCTGATGCTCGCCTCCCACAATATCCTGAACCCTGCCAACGGGGCACCCATCGCAGTGCCTTCACAAGACATGGTACTCGGACTGTATTATATGACCAAGCCCCGCCAGAGTGTTCCCGGAAACCCGGTAAAGGGCGAAGGGCTGAGGTTTTACGGACCCAAGGAAGTGATCATTGCCCATAATGAAGGGGCGGCCGACCTGCATGCCATCATCAAGGTGAAGGTCAAGGTCCGCGAGAACGAGCAGCTGGTAGACCAGATTGTAGAGACTACCGTTGGCCGTGTCTTGTTCAACCAGGTGATCCCCGAGGAGTATGGTTTTGTGAACCAGCTGCTCACCAAAAAGGCCCTGCGTGACATCATCGGCGGCATCATGAAGGTCACGGGTATTTCCCGTACCTCACAGTTCCTTGATGACATCAAGGACCTTGGGTTCAACATGGCTTTCCGGGGTGGCTTGTCGTTCAATCTGGGCGACATCCTGGTACCGGAGGAAAAACAGATTCTGATCAACCAGGCCGATGAGCAGGTAGAGGAAGTCCGCGGAAACTACAGCATGGGCTTTATCACCAACAACGAACGTTACAACCAGATCATCGACATCTGGACCCATACCAATGCGAAGCTTACCAAGGTGCTGATCGACCGTACCACGGCCGACAACCAGGGCTTCAACCCGGTATTCATGATGCTGGATTCCGGTGCAAGGGGCTCCAAGGAGCAGATCCGGCAGCTGTCTGGCATGCGTGGACTGATGGCCAAGCCCCAGAAGTCCGGCGCCAAAGGCGGGGAGATTATCGAGAACCCCATCCTTTCAAACTTCAAGGAAGGCCTTTCGGTACTGGAGTATTTTATCTCTACCCACGGTGCCCGTAAGGGTCTGGCTGATACCGCCCTTAAGACAGCGGATGCCGGCTACCTGACCCGACGCCTGGTGGATGTGGCACAGGACGTGATCATCACCGAGCCCGACTGCGGCACCCTGAGGGGGTTGACCGCCACAGCACTGAAAAACAATGAGGAAACGGTGGAAACCCTTTACGACCGTATTCTCGGCAGGACCTCCCTGCATGATATATACCATCCGACGACAGGCAAGGGCATAATCGGTGCGGGTGAACAGCTTGTTGAGGAGATCTCCCAGATCATTGAAGATTCGCCCATCGAGGCGGTGGAGATCCGTTCGGTACTTACCTGTGAATCCAAATACGGGGTCTGTGCCAAATGTTATGGCCGCAACCTGGCAACCGGACGCATGGTGCAGAA
>SLNU01000374.1 GCA_007132865.1 Bacteroidales bacterium
AAACGGCACCCAACCCGGTGCTGTCGACCCTGCATTACTTCCGCGAGGAATACCTGGCACACCTGGAAGGCCGCTGCCCGACAGGTAGCTGTAAGGCACTGGTGACCTATTCGGTGACCGACAAATGCATCGGATGTACCATTTGTGCCCAGCAATGCCCGGTGGATGCAATCGAATTCAAGCCGCATAAAAAACACGAAATCGACACCACGCTGTGTACCAAATGTGACATCTGCAAGCAGGCATGCCCGTCGGATGCCATCGTGGTGAAATAATGACAGAATGGAGGTTACACTCAGAATAAATGACAGGGAAGTCCGAGTAGAAGAAGGATCCATGCTACTGGAGGCGGCCGAAAGTGCCGGGTTCAGGATTCCCGCCTTGTGCCGGAATACGCAGGTGGAGCATTTTACGTCCTGCATGGTCTGCCTGGTAAAGGAAAGGTCTTCCGGCAACCTGATGCCCTCCTGCTCCGTCCGCGTGGTCCCGGGCATGGACATCCTGACCGATGACGAAGAGATCGCCGAAGCCAGGAAAACCGCGCTGGAGCTGTTGCTGTCTGAACATGCAGGAGACTGTGAAGCACCCTGCAGGCTGGCTTGCCCGGCCTTCATGGATATCCCGCTGATGAACCGTTTGATCGGAGCGGGACAAACAGAAAAGGCCCTGGAGGTGGTCCGCCGCGACATCGCCCTGCCGGCGGTGCTTGGCAGGATCTGCCCGGCGCCATGCGAAGGGGCCTGCAAAAGAAAGCACATTGATGAACCGGTGGCCATCTGCCTGCTGAAACGGTTTACGGCAGATGAAGCGGCACCTATATTGCAGATCGAGACTGCCCCCCCGAATGGAAAGAAGGTGGCCGTGATCGGTGCGGGACCGGCCGGACTGGCCGCGGCATTCTACCTGCAGAAACTGGGCATACAGGCAGAGGTTTTCGACCGCCATGAACTCCCCGGGGGCAGCATGCAGTATGCAATCCCGGATGAAACCCTCGATAAGAAGGTGCTCGAAAATGAAATTTCACTTATCCGTCGGATGGGGGTGCAGTTCAGGCAAAACCAGCAAATTGATGCCCCTGCCTTTGAAAAGCTCCGCGCCGGCTACGATGCCGTGGTGGTGGCGACCGGCAATTTTGCTGCGGAGATGGCGGACTGGGGACTGGAAAACAATGGCAAGCAGGTGGTGGTGGAGAAGTCGACTTACATGACCAACCTTGACCGGGTGTTTGCCATCGGCAATGCCAACCGCTCCATGCAGCTGGCGATCCGATCAGCCGCACAGGGCAAGGAGGTGGCCGGAACCATCGGCAGGATGCTGCAAGGGGAAGCAGTGAGCGGAGAGGGGCGGCGCTTTAACTCCAGTATAGGCAAGCTGCTTGAACAGGAATATGGCGAATACCTCAAGGAAGGCAGTGCCGTTCAGCGGCAGGAGCCGGACGGCAAGCAGGGTGGTGGTTTGGATCCGGAGCAGGCACAGGCGGAAGCCGGCCGTTGCATGCATTGTGACTGCCGCAAGCCTGACAATTGCAAGCTCAGGGATTATGCAGACCTCTACGGGGCATCAAAAAAACGCTTCGCATATTCTGTCCGTAAGCCCATTGTAAAATATATGCAGGTAAGCGGACTGGTTTACGAACCCGGCAAATGCATCAAATGCGGCATTTGTGTGCGGCTGACCGCAAAGCACCGGGAGACCTTTGGGTTCAGCTTTATTGGCAGGGGGTTTGATGTAGTGGTCGGAGTGCCCTTCGACGAAGACCTGGACAAGGCCCTGGAAAAAACAGCCGAAATGGTGGCAGAAGCCTGTCCGACCGGGGCGCTGGCCTTCAGAACAAAACCGGGCGCTGAGGGTTGATACTGGCAGGGGATTATCGCCTGCACATGGCGCGTACGGCCCATCTTTGTAAAACAATAACTGGAACAAATGCATAAATACCTGAAAATTCACCTCATAAAGATCCATCTTGTTATTTTTGGTCTTTTGCTCCCGGGTACCGCCGCCGGCGACTGGCCGGAATTCAGAGGCGGTCAGGGCTTGCCTGGAGTCACTGCGGAGACCATCCCCACAAGGGTGGACATGCTGTGGACTTTCCAAACAGAGGATGAGATTAAGTCATCGCCTGTCGTACAGGGGAACCGCATCGTTTTTGGCAGCACGGACCAGCATGTCTACTGCCTCGACACCGATGGCAAGCTGCTTTGGAAATTCAGGGCCGGCAATGCCATGGAAGGGCCGGCGCTGATTCATGAGGGGATCGTTTATATCGGTGACCTGCATGGCAACTTGTTTGCAATCGACCTGGAAAGCGGCAGGGAGATTTGGAAATACGAAACAGACAACCAGATCATGGCCGCTCCCAACTGGTGGAGTGACGGCAACCGGACGTATATACTCGTGGGTGCCTACGACTATTACCTGCATTGCGTGGATGCCGCCACCGGCCGCGGGGTATGGAAGTACGAGGCCGATAACTACCTGCATGCGGCCGTGGCCGTGGAAGGCAATATGGCCATATTCGGGGGCTGTGACGGACTCCTGCATGTGGTCGATATCCGGACCGGCAAAGCGGCATCGGCCATCGAGATCGCCTCCTATGTGGCGGGCTCGGCCGGACTGGACAACGGCAGGGCCTATATCGGCGATTATGACGGCATATTCAGCTGTGTGGATTACCGCAGCGGGGAGATCAAATGGCAATTTGAGAGCCGGGACCGGCAGCTGCCCTTCATCGGCTCCCCTTCCATTACCGCAAGCAGGGTCATCATCGGCAGCAGGGACAGGTTCATTTACTGCCTGGACAAGGCCAGCGGACAACCGGTCTGGCAAAGGAATACCGGACACCGCGTGGATGCTTCTCCCCTGGCTGACCGCCGCAATGTGCTGGTGGCAAATATGCGGGGCGACCTGATGCTGCTAAGCCAGCAGAACGGTGACATCGTTTGGGCCTACGAGCTGGGAAGCCCTGTGATCGGCAATCCGGCCGTATCCGGGGGAAAAATATTCATTGGGACACAGGACGGGGCCATTTACTGCCTCGCAGCACCCTAAGTTCCCAGGGCTGGTCAGGTCCGGGTTGAAAGCCTTGGCTGGCCGAAGGGCAGGCGCAGCTTGAAGCCCGGACCTGTCAACCCCTGGAAGCCGGATGGTTCCCGGAAGGTGAACGAACCCAGGTAAATGGAAATGAAGTAGAAATTGATAATCGGATAAATGAAGATTGCACATATCATACCCGGCTCAGGTGGTAGTTTTTATTGCGGCAACTGCCTGCGCGACAGCAAACTGTTTGACAGCATGCGGGAACAGGGACACGAAGCCATCAAGATCCCGATGTACCTGCCCCTGTTCTCCCATGACCCGGACAACGACATGACGCCTGTATTTTACGGGGCTGTCAGCCTTTACCTGAAGCAGGTCGTGCCCATTTTCAGGCGCGCGCCGAAGTGGGTAGACCGGCTGCTAAATTCAAGGCCGGTCCTAAAGTTTGCCGCACGCCAGGCCAATTCTACACGAGCCAGTGGGCTGGAGGACATGACCGTCTCCATGCTGATGGGAGAACACGGACTGCAAAAGGAAGAGCTGGAAAAGATGGTGCACTGGCTGGAAACCCATTTCAAGCCCGATGTGATCCACATCTCCAATGCCTTGCTGCTCGGACTGGCACATATGCTGCGGGAGCGGATCGGGGTTCCGGTCATATGCTCCCTCCAGGATGAAGATGTCTGGGTGGATCCGATGCGCCCGGAATTTTCTGCGAAGGTATGGGACCTGATGCGGGAGAAATCCCGCGACATAGACATGTTCGTTTCCGTAAGTCATTACTACACGGAATTCATGAAAGAAAAACTCGGACTCTCGGAAGAAAAGATTCAGACCCTGCACCTTGGTGTGGATCCCGCTGACTATCAATATGTAAACTCCGAAGAAAAACCGCGAAGCATCGGATTCCTGTCGAGGATGTGCCGTGAAAACGGATTGGATATCCTGATAGATGCTTTTATCCTGCTTAAGGAACAGCCTGGTTTTGAGGATGTGCGGCTGCTGCTGACCGGGGGCCAGACAAACGATGACAAGGCCTTCCTTAAAGAACAGAAACATAAGATTGAACAGAGCGGGCTTAGGACCCATGTAGAATTCATATCGGACTTTGATCCGTCGGCCAGGGATGCTTTTTTCAAACGTATCATGCTGCTTTCGGTGCCGGTCCGCAAGGGCGAAGCCTTTGGCATTTACCTGACCGAGGCCATGGCCGCAGGAATCCCGATTGTGCAGCCACCACTGGGCGCGTTCCCGGAAATCATTGAAAAATCCGGGGGCGGAATGACTTACCGGGAAAACACCCCGGAAGAACTGGCCAAAACCCTTCGGGAGCTTTTTTCCAAGCAGGAAAGCCTGACCCAGCTTAGCCGGAATGCCAGGCAAAGCGTGGAAAAAACCTTCAATGTGCATGAACTGACCAGGGAGATGACCAGGATTTATCAAACGGCTGCAAAAAATTTCTCCAGATGAACCCGGACAAAATCCTTATCAAGGCAAAAAACCTGGTTGTGGCAGAAGACCTGCACAAATCTTACCGCAACGCGATGGGTGGTGCGGAACGCAAGGTGCTCATCGGATTAGACCTTGCCATAAAGGCGAAAGAAAAGATTGCTCTTATGGGTCCCTCCGGAAGCGGCAAGACCACCCTGTTGAACCTGATTGGAACCCTCGACATCCCCGACAGCGGGGTGATCCGTTTTGAAGGCCGCTCATTGTCAGACTGGGATACAGACCAGGTGCTGTCATTCCGGAACCAGACCGCAGGTTTTGTTTTCCAGTTCCACCACCTGCTCCCCCAATGCACCCTGCTGGAGAATGTTCTGCTGCCAACCATTCCGAACAAAGGGGATCGATCCGCAGCAAACCATAGGGCCGGGGAGTTGCTGCAGTTTATGGGGATCTGGGACCAGCGCCACAACAAACCGGCCGAACTTTCCGGGGGGGAATGCCAGCGCGCCGCCGTGGCCAGGGCACTGATTAACCAGCCAAAGATTCTTCTGGCAGATGAGCCGACCGGGTCCCTCGATGAAGAAAATGCCTCGCTGCTGATGGACCTGCTCATGGGCATCAATGAAGAAATGGGGGTCTCCCTGGTTGTGGCCACCCACTCCCCTGCCATCGCCCGCCGCATGGATACCGTGTACCGGATCGCAGGCGGGAAGCTGGTCCGTGTTACGGACCTGGAATAAAGGCAGTATTTACGCATCAATTTAATTATGAACCTGCTTCGGCTGATCATACGCTCCCTCAGGCATTACTTCGCGACCAACCTGGCCACCGCGGCAGGCATCGCCGTTGCCACAGCCGTCATTTGCGGGGCGCTTATCATCGGGGACTCCCTGAAGCAAAGCCTGCTCCGGATCGTCGACACCCGCCTTGGGGAAACAACCCACACCATCACGGCCGGTGAACGCATTTTTACGGTAGACCTTGCAAGGGCAATGGACGGCTTTGACTTATTGTCCGCAGCGCCTGTGCTGAAAAGCGAGGCTGTGGTCACGGTGCAGGGAACCGCGCAGCGCACGGGAAAGGTTCAGGTGTGGGGGTTAGACAGCCTGTTCAAAGAGGTGACCGGGATGGATCCCGGACTGGGGGGGATCGACTCCGGAATGGGTGGAATGGACTCCGGACTTCCACGCCTGTCGCCCGGGGAGGCCATTCTCAGCCAAAACCTGGCAGAACGGATGGATCTGGACACGGGGGATTATTTCATGATGCGTGTCCGTATCACGGGTCCCATTCCACCCAACACTCCCTTTGTCTCCGACAGCGAGCAAACCGTTACAAGGAGGGTAAGGGTCGGCGGCATCGCCGGCAAGGACAAGGCCGGCCATTTCAACCTGCAGGCATCCCAGTCGGCCCCTTTCAACTTGTTCGTACCCCTTGAATGGCTGAACGGAATCATGGGACTGGACGGGATGGCCAACCTATTGGTAGTCAAGGATGAGGACGGCCCGGAAGGCAATAGGATAGCCGGACTGCTCAGAGAATCCTGGCAGCTGGAGGATGGCGGACTGAAATTGGAGTACCAGGCGGGCGAAGACTCCTGGAAGGTTTCCTCAGGAAGGGTCTTTATAGACCATTACCTGTCGGATGGGCTTTCAGAAAGCTTTCCAGGGGGGGAGCGCGCACTTACCTATTTTGTGAATGGCATCGAATTCGACGGCAGGGAAACCCCCTACTCCTTTGTGACCGCTCTGGACCGTCCAGGATTGGAACTGGGCAGGGAAGAGGTGCTTATCAACCAATGGCTGGCAGATGACCTGGGCGCGGCAATAGGCGACACCCTGCATATGCGGTATTTTGAAGTGGGACCGCTGAGGGAACTGGAAGAAAAGCAATGCTGGTTCGTTGTTTCGGGAATCGTCCCAATGGAGGAAGCTCGAAAAGACGCCTACCTGATGCCTGACTTGCCGGGGCTGTCTGATGCGGGAAGCTGCAGCGACTGGGAAACCGGCATTCCCATCGAGTTGGATGCGATCAGGCAAAAGGACGAGGACTATTGGGATGCGTTCAGAGGTACCCCAAAAGCCTATGTGTCGCTGGAACGGGGCATGGAGTTGTGGCAGAACCGCTTTGGGAACCTGACCTCATTACGCATCGGGGGAA
>SLNU01000296.1 GCA_007132865.1 Bacteroidales bacterium
GGGCCCGCTCCTCGGCGAGGAACCTCAGTTTTTCAATGGCGTCGGGTGCGATGAATACATAGAATAAATAAGTGAATGCGGAGGCGATCAGGGCTGCGAATACCATGCTGAGGGTGCCGAACCCCAGGGCGTTTCCGTAGCTGATAAAGCCGCCCCGTACCTCGTCACGGTATGCCTTGGTGCCAATCACGACACCTGCAATGAGGATCAGGTAGCCCACCCAGGAAACCCACCTGGACTCCATCAGATCCAGAAAATAAATGATCAGGGTCAGCAGGACGAGTCCGATTGCGGTAAGCAGCCCATAGTAAAAGGCCGGCTTTACCATTCCGGTGTTTTGTGGTGCTTCGTGTTGTTCAGTGGTTTGTTCGAATTGTTCCATGTAAATAGGGTTTTATGGTTAACGGGCAAATATAAAGAATTCAATGGTGTGCTGAAAACTTTTTCTTACCTTTGCAACGGGTAAGTCTGATACGACCAGCTCCCGCTGAACTCCCCCAGGACCGGAAGGTAGCAAGGGTAAGCGGTCGTAGCGGTGCGATATTCAGACTTACTCTTTTTTATTCGCTATTTTCCTTATTTTTATCTTTTATAGCCAGTAACGGCAATTAACCTAATTGATTTGACATGAAGTTTTTTATTGACACCGCCAACCTGGACCAGATCAGGGAAGCCAATGACCTTGGAATCCTTGACGGGGTGACCACCAATCCTTCGCTGATGGCAAAAGAGGGCATACGCGGACAGGATAATATCCTGAAGCATTATGTGGACATCTGCAACATCGTCTCAGGGGATGTAAGTGCAGAGGTGATTGCCACCGATTTTGACGGAATTGTCAGGGAAGGGGAGATGCTGGCCTCGCTGCATCCGCAGATTGTTGTCAAGGTGCCCATGATCAGGGACGGAATCAAGGCGATAAAGTATTTTTCCTCCAAAGGGATCAGGACGAATTGCACCCTGGTGTTTTCTGCCGGGCAGGCGATACTGGCCGCCAAGGCCGGGGCTACTTACCTTTCCCCGTTCCTGGGAAGGCTGGATGATATTTCGACCGACGGACTTGAACTGATTGAGCAGATTGTGCATATTTACCGGATGTATGACTTTGAGACCCAAGTGCTGGCTGCCAGTATAAGGCATAGCATGCACATTGTGCGTTGTGCCGAGGTGGGCGCCGATGTGGTAACCTGTCCGTTGGACCCGATTCTCGGTCTGCTGAAGCATCCGCTGACGGATATCGGGCTGGCCAAGTTCCTGGCCGATGCGAAGGGTTCGAAATAAAGTAAAGCTCCACCCATTTATATGGTTTTACCAAATCATTGACCGATGAAGTCCCTGAAATTTTTCATATTGCTGCTGGTGCTGGTGCTGGTGGTCCCGCTCATGGGCATGGAGACCCCCGCCGAGCGCCCCGACAGGGTCACGGAAACCATTGCCGGGAACCCGGGGAAGACTTTCCTGGTTTATACCTTTGAGATCAAGGAGAACATCGCCCCGCCCGCCGTTCGCCGCGCCAAGCTCGCATTTGAGGAGGCCGACAGCCTGAAGGCAGATTTCATCCTGCTTCACATGAACACTTACGGGGGCATGGTGGATGCCGCAGATTCCCTGCGTACCCGCATCATGCAATCCCGCATCCCGGTGATCGTCTTTATCGACAACAATGCTGCCTCGGCCGGGGCATTGATTTCTATAGCGGCCGACCGCATCTATATGCGGCCGGGAGGAAACATCGGTGCGGCCACGGTTGTGGATCAGAGCGGAGAGGTGGTGCCAGACAAATTCCAGTCGTATATGCGTTCCATGATGCGCTCCACGGCCGAAGCCAAGGGACGCGACCCGGATATCGCACAGGCGATGGTGGATCCTTCCATTGTGATAGAAGGAGTGATAGAAGAGGGCAAGGTGCTTACCTTTACGGCCTCTGAAGCCATGCGTTGGGGTTTTTGTGAGGGCATGGCCGAAAACATCGCGGAGGTGCTGGAAGTGGCGGGTATTGAAAACTATGAGCTGGTGGAACAGAGTCTGCCGCTGATCGAGCGGATCATTGCCTTTTTGATCAGCCCGCTGGTCAGCGGATTGTTGATCATGCTTATCCTGGGAGGCATCTATTTTGAACTGCAGACGCCGGGGATTGGCTTTCCGATCCTGATGGCCCTTTCTGCGGCCCTGCTGTACTTTTTCCCGCTTTATATCGAAGGACTTACCACACATTACGAGATTATCCTGTTTGTGCTGGGATTTGTGCTGATCGCCGTGGAGCTGTTCGCCATCCCGGGCTTCGGGGTGACCGGGGTACTGGGAGCCATTTTGGTGATTAGCGGACTCGCACTTGCCATGGTGGGGAACCAGGGGTTCGACTTTACCGGAGTGCCTGCTTCAGAGGTGCTGAGGGCCTTCCTGATCGTGATCATCGCCTTCTTCTTTTCGCTGGTGGGCTCCTTCTACCTTGGAAGGAAACTGTTCACCACCAACCGTTTTGGTGAACTGGCCCTGCAAACGGTTCAGAACACGAATGAGGGCTACACCTCGGCAGATGCCAACAAAACGGCCCTGCTGGGTAAAACCGGTACCGCATTCACGATGCTGCGGCCCAGCGGGAAGGTCGAGATTGATGATGAAGTTTACGATGCAACGGCAATGACCGGGTTTATCGACAAGGGCGAAGTCATAAGGGTAGTCAAGTATGAGACCTCCCAGATTTTTGTCGTCAAGGGATAAACTTCTAAATCCAAACGCTTATAACATGTTTGAACATCAAAGGGTATCCCCTTTATATACGGATTACTACCAGCTCACGATGGCCCAGGCCTATTTCAAGGGTGCCCACCACGAAGAAACGGCCTGCTTCGACTATTTCTTCAGGAAGATACCGTACTCCGGTGGCTACGTGGTATTTGCCGGACTGGGAGAGGCAGTCCGCCTTCTGGAGGGCCTGCGCTTTTCTGAGGGTGATTTGTCCTACCTGCGGTCTCTCGGGTTCGAAGAGGATTTCCTGGATTACCTGGCCGGTTTTCGTTTCAAGGGTAGCATTTACGGGATGCAGGAAGGGGAGGTCGTCTTCCCATACCAGCCCATCCTGAGGGTGGAAGGCACCCTTCTCGAAGCCCAGCTGGTGGAGACCCTCTTGTTGAACTGTCTGAACTTTCAATCGCTGATAGCCACCAAGGCCAGCCGCATACGTCGCTCCGCGGGTGAACGTGTGCTTAGCGACTTCGGACTCAGACGGGCGCAGTCTTTTGGTGCCATGAGCGCCTCCCGCGCTGCCATCATCGGAGGGTTTGACAGCACCTCCAATGTGTTGGCGGCCTGGGAATACGGCATACCTCCCGTGGGCACCATGGCCCATTCCTATGTGGAGAGTTTTCCTAGTGAACTGGAGGCATTCAGGGCATATGCACGGATATTTCCGGACCAGTGCACCTTACTGGTGGATACCTACAACACGCTGAAGAGCGGTTTGCCCAATGCCATAAAGGTGGGCCAGGAACTGGAGCAGGCGGGGCACCGCCTGAAGGGCATCCGCCTGGACAGCGGCGACCTGGCCTACCTGGCCAAAAAGGCCAGGGCCATGTTGGATGAGGCCGGACTAAGCTACGTGAAGATCGTGGTCTCCAACCAGCTTGACGAATTCGTCATCAAGAGCCTGCTCGACCAGGGGGCGCCAATCGACATATTCGGGGTGGGTACCAACCTGGTTATAGGCAAGCCCGACGGTGCCATTGACGGGGTGTACAAGCTGGCCTCGGCTGCAGGAAAGCCGCGGCTGAAAATATCGGATAACCTCAAAAAAATCACCCTGCCAGGTGTTAAAAGGGTCTTGCGCTACCTGGACGCGGATGGCATGTTTTATGCCGATTGCGTCGTGCTGCATGACGAAGCCAGCCCGCAGCGGATGGTTCACTCGTTCGAAAGGGAGAAATCGCTGGACATCTCAGGGCTTGAATACGAAGAGTTGTTTCATTGCCATATGTCGGATGGGAAAGCCCTATCCGGCCAGGTTTCACTGGATGTCCTCCGCGAAAGGGTGCAGACCAGGCTTGAAAAACTGCCCGAGGAGCACAAGCGCTTCCATTATCCCCACATATATAAGGTGGGCATTTCCCTGGATTTGGCTGGTCTCAGGGATTCGTTGTTCAAAAGTTATCAGAATTATATCTAGTTTTGTGTTTATGGATGCTTTGATTGTTACCGACATACAATACGACTTTCTTCCCGGAGGTGCCCTGGCCGTAGAAGGGGGAGACGAGATCATCCCCTTGGTTAACCGCCTGCAGGAGCGGTTCCCGTTGGTGGTTGCGACGCAGGATTGGCACCCGGAGGGGCACGGCAGCTTCGCCTCGGCCCATGAGGGGAAAAAGGTGTTTGATCATACGGTTCTTTCAGGCGTGGACCAGATTCTTTGGCCTGACCATTGTGTGCAGGGAAGCCCGGGGGCTGAACTTGTACGTGAAGTGCGGCAGGAAACCATTGCCGCGGTATTTCGCAAGGGGATGGATCCGGGCATCGACAGCTACAGCGCCTTTTTCGACAACGGGCACCTGAAATCGACCGGACTGGCGGATTTTCTTAGGGGAAACTGGGTGCAGAAAATTTATTTCACAGGCCTGGCTGGTGATTTCTGCGTGGCCTACTCGGTGATTGACGCCATCAAGGAGGGCTTTGACACCTACCTGGTGGAGGACGCAACCCGGGCCATCGACCCGCAGGGCTTTGAAACCATGAAGGAGAAAATTATCGCCCTGGGGGGAAAGGTAATCAGCTCAGGCCAGCTGCTGCGGTCCTGAGACAGGAAAACAGGACCTGCCCCCGGCAATGAATTATGGAAACCAAGTCTATATCCATCCCAAACTCCCGCCTCACTGAAGGACAAACCTATCCTTTCAAAATAGAGCGCTCCGTTACGCTGGGTCCGGATGAGGACTGGTTCGTACTGAAAGACCCGTTGGGTTACAAGATTCTGCTGCCCAAGGTTTTTTACCGGGATTACGGGTTCATGCCCGGACAGACGATCGACTGCCGGGTCGACAAAATCAACTGCAACGGCAGAATGTTTCTGGAACCGGCCCATCCGAAATACCGCGAAGGGGAGGCCTTTCCCTTTGAAGTGACGGGAAGCGGGCACCGCATCAATATCCTCGAAATGGACGAATACTACCTGCAGGTCAGGGATGTGTTCGGAAATCCATGGGAAGTATTGACCGCAAACCCGGAGCTTGTGGAGCTGCCGCCGGGGCAGATCAGCTGCCTGGTCAGACGCATAAAAAAAGGGAAGCTGTTCCTTGAAATCGATGGTGAAAAGCGAATGCCCGGGGGACTGAAGCCGGGGGAGGACTATGTGTTCCGGGTGGTGGATGAAAAGGTCAATCCCGATGATGGGTTCTCCTATTATATCCTATCCGACTCCAGACGAAATAAGCATTTGCTGAGGAAAAAGTACTTCCACCACTATGGCATCAGAAAGGGGATGCGCATTCGTTGTCGTGTGGAGCTTATGGGCACCGAAGGCCATTACTTCCTGGAACCTGCACATCCCTGCTACCAGCCCGGGGGGACTTATTCCTTTTCGGTGGACCGCTTCCAGGAGCTGGTGTTCTCTGACGGATTCAGGCAAAAGGTGCTTGTGCTGAAAGACTGCCATGGGGAGGAGGTGAAGGTTCACATCGGGGAGGAGCTGGCCTCGGCCCTTGCCAGCCATGAGGAAGTTACCGCCCGGGTCAGGAACATCCGTAAAAGCCGGCTTGAACTGGATGTGGAAGCAGTCATCTGAGGGGCTGCCAGGGATCGCGCGCGTGGTTACCTGAACTCGATGTCATCAATCGTTCCTTCACCAACCTCCTTGCTAAGCATTTCCCTGATTTTTGTCTTTCCGTGGCTTAATTCCGAGCGCAGCACCGAGGAGCTCAAATAGACCGTCAACACCTTGTTCTTCAGTGAAACTTTTCGCGTATAACGGGTGATGTGCTTGCCCATGAGCTTTTCCCAGACTGCGATGGTCCTCGTTTCGGTGATTTTTTCCTCCAGGCGGTGGGTTTTTAAAAACTCCCTTATGGCCTCCCCAAGGCTTTGCTGGTTGGATCTTTTCATTTTTGCTTGCCATTAAGAATCTCTGCACGGCGAACCTGGCCCTGCTCAATGACGAAGATCTTGCATTCTGCCGGGATGTTCTGAAAAAGGGCTTCGATGCGTTCGGTGTGGGTGTCGGTCACAAACACCTGTCCGAAGTGCTGCTCCGATACCATCTGCATCAGCTGCCTTACCCGGGTTTCATCCAGCTTGTCGAAAATGTCATCGAACAGCAATATGGGGTGGAATCCCTTGATCTTACGGGTGAAGGAAAACTGTGCCAGCTTCAGTGCGATAATGAAGGATTTCTGCTGGCCCTGGCTGCCGTATTTCTTGATAGGGAAGGAGTGGATCAGGAACACCAGGTCGTCCTTATGTGTCCCACTGGTGGTGTGTTGCGCCAGGCGGTCTTTCTCACGGTTATCCAGTAATTGCTCTCCGAGTGGCTTGTCCCTGAGGCTGGTCTGGTATTCTATGTCAACAAACTCATTGCCCCCGGAAAGCAAGCGGTAGTTCTCACGGAACACGGGCAGGAATTCATTGAAGAAGGCCTCCCGCTGCCTGAAGATA
>SLNU01000196.1 GCA_007132865.1 Bacteroidales bacterium
ACCGGAAAGGATGGTGGATAATGGAGATCTTTTGCTTACTTTCGCATCCGGAAACCTGCCCTGAAGGTCGGGTGTAAAAGGGGAAAAGCAAGACACAAATGAACCATCCGACAGAAACCACAAAGTACATCTTTGTCACCGGGGGTGTTACCTCCTCACTGGGGAAGGGAATCATCTCCGCATCACTGGCCAAACTACTTCAGGCAAGGGGTTACTCGGTGACGATCCAGAAACTCGACCCATACATAAATATTGACCCGGGCACACTAAACCCTTATGAGCACGGGGAATGCTATGTAACGGTGGACGGGGCCGAAACCGACCTGGACCTTGGACATTATGAGCGGTTTCTCAATGTTCCCACCACGCAGGCCAACAATGTGACTACCGGCCGGATATACCAGAACGTCATTGAAAAGGAAAGGCGGGGAGACTACCTGGGTGAGACCGTGCAGGTCATCCCCCACATTACCGACGAAATCAAGCATCGCATCAAGCTGCTGGGAGAGAACAACCAATATGATTTTGTCATTACCGAGATCGGGGGCACGGTGGGCGATATCGAGTCGCTGCCCTACATTGAAACCATCCGACAGTTAAAATGGGAAATGGGCCCACGCTGTTTGGTCATCCACCTGACCCTGGTCCCCTACCTGGCCGCAGCCAAAGAGCTGAAGACCAAACCCACCCAGCATTCCGTCAAGACGATGCTGGAATACGGGGTACAGCCTGATATTTTGGTTTGTCGGACAGAAAGGCCATTGAATGAGGCCATACGCAACAAGATCGCCCTTTTCTGCAATGTCGATGCCACTTCGGTCATAGAATCCATTGACACAGACAGCATTTACAAGGTCCCCATCCTTATGAAGGAGGAGAAACTGGACCTGGTGGCATTGAAAAAGACCAGAATGGCCGCCAACTGCAAGCCCGACCTGGAAAAATGGGAGGAGTTCCTGTTCCGGCTGGAAAACCCGGCCAAGACTGTGAACATCGGACTGGTCGGGAAGTATGTCGAGCTGGTTGATGCCTATAAATCCATTATAGAATCCCTGATCCACGCCGGAACTTCGAACGACTGCAAGGTCAACCTGAAATTGATCCACTCAGAGGAGATCAACCGCCTGAATGTGAAGAAACAACTGGAGGGCTTGTCCGGAATCGTTGTGGCACCGGGTTTCGGGGACCGCGGAATAGATGGGAAAATCGCCGCGATCAGTTATGCCCGACGCAATAAGATTCCCTTTTTCGGCATTTGCCTGGGCATGCAATGTGCCGTGGTGGAGTTCGCCAGGAACGTCCTTCACCTGAAGAAGGCCCACTCCACAGAGATGGATGCGGAGACGCCGGACCCGGTGATCGACTTTATGGAGGAGCAGAAAAAGATAAATATGAAGGGCGGGACCATGCGCCTTGGCGCCTTCCCCTGTGCCATAAATCCCGGCAGCAAGGTCCATGGCATCTACGGGAAGGAATTGATTTCTGAACGTCACCGCCACCGTTATGAGTTCAACAATACATACCTTAAGCTCTTCAACGACAATGGATTTAAAGCATCTGGCTTCAATCCAGGCACAGACCTTGTGGAGATTATGGAACTGAAAAACCACCCATGGTTCGTCGGGGTGCAGTTCCATCCGGAGTACAGTAGTACCGTTGCCCAGCCTCATCCCCTGTTTGTGGATTTTGTAAAGGCATCCCTGGCCAGGGCTGAGAAAAACTGACTATCTTTGCAGTCCAGTAAAAAAAAATAGCTGATGACGAGAGAGAATATTATCGGATTGGTGCTGATCGCAGCCATTTTGTTTGGTTATAGCATATGGATGGCCCCCAGCGAAGAGGATAGACTGGAGCAACAACGCCTACGGGACAGCATTGCAACGGTTCAGCTCGCTGAAGAAGAAGCCGCCTTACGCAGGGCGCAGCAGATGGAAGAGACGACTGAATTACAGGCCGAAGAGCAGGCGGTAGACCCAACCCAACCCGACAGCATTATCAGGCACAGGCTTGCAGAGCGAATGGGCTTTTTCTCGGGAGCCGGACTGGGAGAGCCTGGAAAGTTCATAATGGAGAACGAAGTGCTGAGGCTTACCATCAGCAAACAGGGCGGACATGTGCTGCAAGCCGAGCTGAAGGAATACAAAAACCACGAAAAGGAACCCCTGATGCTCTTTCTCGGGGAAGAGGACGTGTTTGCCATGCACCTTTTTTCGGGGAACAGACAGTTGTCGACCGACCAGCTTTTCTTCGAACCCATATTCCATGACCTGCGTTTTGACGGACTCGATCAGATTTCCATCAGCGGCAATGATTCCACCAGGTTCTCCATGCGGGCCTATTCTGATTTTCATTCACCCGAAGATCCTAGCTATATTGAATTTGAATATGGGATGAGCGGGCAGGATTACATGATTGATTTCCATGTAAACTTTGTCGGCACCCGGGAAGCCATTGCCGCCAATACAACCTTCATCAACCTTGACTGGCAAGTGAAACTGCCCAGACAGGAGAAGAACCGGACAAACGAACAGAACAACTCAACGGTATTCTACAAATACCTGAACGACGACACCTCCAGCCTTCGGGTAACCAGGGACGGGTCCGAAAGGCTTCCCACGACCCTGAGGTGGATATCCTTCAAGCAGCAATTCTTCTCTTCCACGCTAATCTCGCAGAACGGGATCGCGAATGCCGATGTCACCAGCCGATCGGCCGAAGAAACGGATGAGGATTTTATCAAAATACTGTCGGCATCCATGAACCTGGCATTTGATGCCAGGCAGGACAACCACTACCCCATGCAGTTTTATTTCGGGCCAAACCATTACCGGACGCTGCGTTCGTATGATCTGAGCCTCGAAAGGCAGATCCCGATCGGATGGGGATTCTTTTTGATGTCCTGGATAAACCGGTATGCGGTGATTCCGGTGTTCAACTATCTGGACGGTTTCAACCTGAACTATGGCATCATCATCCTACTCCTGACCATACTGCTGAAACTGGTGTTGATGCCCATTGCTTACAAGACGTATATCTCCCAGGCAAAGATGCGGGTGCTTAAGCCGGAAATCGAAGAAATGGGCAAGAAGTATCCGAAAAAAGAAGATGCCATGAAAAAGCAGCAGGCAACCATGGCCCTGTATAAAAAGGCCGGGGTCAACCCCATGGCCGGCTGTGTCCCCATGCTGCTGCAGCTACCCATCCTGCTTGCATTGTTCCGGTTTTTCCCTGCCTCCATTGAGCTGAGGCAGGAAGGTTTCCTTTGGGCCGATGACCTCTCAAGCTATGACTCCATCCTGGATCTTCCGTTTACGATACCGTTCTATGGGGACCACGTGAGCCTGTTCACCATCCTGATGACTGTTTCCACGATCTTCTACACCCGCTTGAACAGCCAGATGATGGGTTCCACAAGCCAAATGCCCGGAATGAAGACCATGATGTATTTCATGCCGGTCATGCTGATGGGTATTTTCAACAATTTTGCGTCCGGGCTTAGCTATTATTATTTCCTGGCAAATGTCATTACATTCGGACAAATGTATTTGTTCCGCATTTTTGTGGATGAAAAAGCCTTACACAAAAAGATAGAGGAAAACAAAAAGAAGCCGGTAAAAAAATCCAAATGGCAGGCCCGCATGGAGTCCCTTGCAAAACAGCAGGAGGCCCAGAAGCGCAAGAAAAAATAAGGCCGCAACGCAGGCTTCATGAACACGCATTGCCATGAACGACCAGGGATTTCTGAACATCTCCCCCATTGACGGCAGGTATGCCCCCATCACGGCCCCCCTGGGACCCTTCTTTTCAGAAAAGGCACTGATCAGGTACCGCATCCTGGTCGAGGTGGAATATTTTATCGCCCTTTGTCAGCTGCCGCTGAAGCATTTGGAATCTTTTCCGGAAAGTTCTTTTGATGACCTTCGGCTAATCTACCGACAGTTTTCGGATGACAACGCCATCCGGGTGAAAGAAATTGAAAAGTCCACCAACCACGATATCAAGGCCGTGGAATACTTTCTGAAAGAGCGGTTCGAGCAACTTGGCCTTGGCACTTACAAGGAGTTCATCCATTTCGGACTGACCTCGCAAGACATTAACAACACCGCTGTTCCCCTGTCACTCAAGGAAGGGCTTGAACAGGTGATCTTCCCTGCCCTGGACAAGCTGCTTGGAAGCCTGAAAAATCTCAGCCGGCAATGGCTGGATGTCCCCATGCTTGCACATACCCACGGACAGCCGGCATCCCCGACCACAGTTGGTAAGGAGATTCTGGTGTTCCACGAGCGCCTGCGTATGCAGACCGGTGACCTGAAAAATATGTCTTACCCGGCCAAATTCGGCGGAGCCACGGGGAATTTCAACGCCCACCATGTGGCTTACCCGGAAACGGACTGGAACGGTTTTGCGGATGGGTTCCTGAAAGGGTTCGGACTGGACCGCTCCATGCATACCACCCAGATCGACCATTACGACCGACTGTCGGCCATCTTCGATGCACTCAAGCGCATTTGCACCATCCTGATCGACCTGGACAGGGACTGCTGGACCTATATATCCTTTGAGTATTTCAAGCAGCGGATCATCCCCGGGGAAACCGGATCCTCCACCATGCCCCATAAGGTAAACCCCATCGATTTTGAAAATGCCGAGGGAAATGCGGGAATCGCCATCGCTCTTTTTGAACACCTTTCATCCAAACTGCCCGTTTCCAGGCTTCAAAGGGATCTGAGCGATTCCACCGTGCTGCGCAACATCGGGGTTCCCCTGGCACATATGCTCATTGCAATTCATTCCACCCGTAAGGGACTGGGCAAGATCACACTGAACAAACCAGCCATAGACCAGGACCTGGAAAACAACATGGCGGTGGTCGGCGAAGCCATTCAAACCATTTTGCGGAAGCTCAACCTGCCAGATCCCTATGAAAAGCTTAAGGAGCTCACCCGTATGAATGAGCGGGTCTCCCGCAAGGACCTGAACACCTTTATAGACAGCCTGGATATCCCGGATACGGAAAAAACCGCATTAAAAAAGATCACCCCATTTAATTACACTGGCATCATCCCCGACATACCCGAATAGCAGATCCGGGACAACCAAGGCAGCATGAAGAACTTCCGGAAAATATTGGGCTATATCACCCCGTACGGATTCAGGGTGGGATTGAACGTGGCCTTCAACCTGCTTTCGGCTTTGTTCTCCCTGTTTTCACTGACCATGCTGATCCCATTCCTGGGCATATTGTTCAGTACCCAGCCCCTGGTGACAGACCTGTTGCCTTTTCGACTGACGCCGGAAGCCATTCAGAACAATTTCAATTATTACGTCAGCCTGCTGATCACCAATTACGGAGAGGTATACGCCCTTGTATTCATCAGTATCGTGGTGATGATAACCTCCCTGTTAAAGAATGGATTCAAGTATCTATCCCTTTATCACCTGACCCCGGTCCGCAACGGGGTAGCAAAAGACCTTAGGAACGACCTGTACAAAAAATCCATCGACCTGCCCCTGTCTTATTATTCCAATGAGCGAAGGGGGGATACCATCTCCAGGATGACCAATGATGTGCACCAGGTGGAGCTAAGCATCATCAGCTCCCTGGAAATGATGTTCCGCGAGCCCATTACCATAGTAATTTACCTGGGAAGTCTTTTTGTGATGAGTCCGAATCTTACCCTGTTCGTCCTGCTATTGCTGCCGGTTAGCGCCCTGATTATTGGCCAGATCGGGAGGTCTCTGAAAAGCACGGCGCTCAAGGGACAGAGCAAACTGGGCATGATCCTTTCGGTAATGGAGGAAACCCTGGGGGGACTGCGGGTGATCAAGGCATTCAACGCGGAAGAAAAGATGAACAATCGCTTTCAGAGCCTGAACAGCTTTTACACCCGCATCATGAACAAAATGTACCGCAGGCAATACCTTGCATCGCCGGTAAGTGAATTTCTGGGCACCATGGTCGTGGTGGTTATCATGCTTTACGGCGGGTCCATGATCCTGTCAGGGGAGGCAGGTCTCTCCTCTCAGGGTTTTATCGGATACCTTGCCATATTCTCCCAGATTATCAACCCGGCAAAATCTTTCTCCCAGGCTTATTATAACATACAAAAGGGCATGGCGTCAGCCGATCGCATAGACCAGGTTCTTTCGGCCGACAACAAGATCCATGAGCGACCGGATGCACTTCCGAAAAAGGATTTCCAGTCGCAGATCAGCATGCAGAACTTATGGTTCCGCTATGAAGAGGCTTTTGTGCTGCAAGACATCAACCTGGTTATCCCCAGGGGAAAGAAGATCGCTTTGGTCGGACAGTCGGGCTCAGGGAAGTCTACCCTTGTAGACCTGATTCCCCGCTTTTATGAAGTGTCGGAAGGAGAGATTACCATTGATGGTATCCCAATCCAGCACCTTAAGCTCAAAGACCTCCGCGCACTCATCGGGAATGTGAACCAGGAACCCATTTTATTCAACGACTCCTTCTTCAACAACATTGCATTCGGGAAAGCAAATGCCAGTGAGCAGGAGGTCATGCAGGCAGCCAGGATTGCAAATGCCCATGACTTCATCACCGCAAGCCCCCTGGGATACCA
>SLNU01000098.1 GCA_007132865.1 Bacteroidales bacterium
ATTCCAGGTAATCCAGGATCTCCTGCCCGCTTAGCTCCATTGTATACAGATAATTCTCGTATTCATAGATCCGGAAAAAGTCACGAACCAGCAGGGTCCCGGCCTTTATCGTTTCATCAAAGGCCAGGGATGCCGTGAAGGAAAGGTCCGCTCCCGTGAGTTCCAGCTGAACCTGGTGCACCATGTCGGTAAACGGGGCACTGCCGAAAAGAACTTCCAGGGAATGCAGGTCCTTGCCCAGCTTTCCGACAGGCTCGGCTGCGAACTGGATAATCTCCGAAACATCCTTCTCAAATGCCTTGAAAAAAGCCTGACTGGGCGCCACATTCCTGGTGGAAACCATTTCCCCCTTCTTGCCTTTCAATTCAAAAACCCGTTGGTCGGTGCGCTCAAAAGTCAGCTCTGCAACGGCAAGGTTTTCGGCAAAATGGCCAGGGCCCAGAACAAGCACTTCCTCCCCGGCCACATTCGTGACAATTTCGATGCGCTCCCGGTGATCATGTCCGGTAAAGATCACATCAAAGCCAGGTACATGTTTGGCTACGTAGGCCGAAGCCTGCTCAAGCGGATGGGCGGAGTCCGGGGGATCGGCCTGCCCGTACCCGCTGTGAAATAGTCCGATGATCGCATCGGGCGATTCATTCTCCTTGACATATTGCACCCAGTAGGCAGCCGCTTCGACCATATCCTGAAACTCCAGGCCCTCCCAAAGGTGCGGTGGCAGCCAGTTCGGCACGCTGGGCGTGGTGAGTCCGATTACAACGATATTCAGCCTCTGCCGCCTGATCACCGTATATGGTTTAAAGTAAGGTTCGCCGGTCTCTGCGTCGAGCACATTGCCCCCCAGGTAAGGAAAATTGAACTCATCCTTCAATCGGTTGTACACCTCTGGTCCGGCTTCAATGTCGTGGTTCCCGATCGTTGCCGCATCATACTTCATCAGGTTCATCACCCTGCTGAAAAGGTTTCGGCGGACATCCTGCTCAAAATTGGCATAATAGGCTGCCGGGGTGCCCTGCAGCAGATCCCCGTTATCCAGAAGGATGAGGTTGTTGCCAAGCCTGGTGCGTGCAGCTTCTATCACATAATGGACGCTGGCCATGGAGGTCTGGGTCGGACGGTCATTTATAAAGTCGTAAGGGAATAACCTGGCGTGCACATCAGAGGTGACCGCGATCTGAATCTTTCTCTCCCGTGCGGACGTACCCTCAGAGATGGCGGCCAGCATGAAAACAAAGACAAAGGTGATCAGGCGTAAATGCTTCATATGTTCAATGCTAAAAGGACGCTAAAAAATAATAAGTGCGCTAAATATTATTAAGGACGCTAAATTAAGAAAAAAAGGCATCCTGATAAGATGCCTTGGTAATAATTCTGATCGCCGAAAATACAATAACCTATTGTCCCAAATAGGCTTTCAGCAATTTACTCCGGGAGGTATGCTTCAGCCTTCGGATGGCCTTTTCCTTGATTTGTCGGACCCGCTCACGCGTCAGGTCAAATTTCGCGCCGATCTCGTCCAATGTAAGGCCATGGTTCATTCCGATCCCGAAATACAGATTGATCACATCCCGTTCTTTCTCCGTAAGGGTCGCCAACGACCTCTGGATCTCCCGTGCAAGGGATTCGTGGATCAGGCTGGAGTCGGCATTCGGAGAATCCTGGTTCACATAAACGTCCAGCAGGCTGGCATCCTCACCCTGAATCAGGGGGGCATCGACCGAAACATGGTGGGTGGAGATCCGGAAGGATTCCGCAATCTTGTCTTCATGCACGTCCAGTGCTTCCGCAAGCTCCTCGGTGGAGGGAGGCCTTTCAAAACGCTGCTCCAGCCTGGAGGCTTCCTTTTTGATCTTATTGAGCGATCCCACCTGGTTCAGGGGCAGCCGAACAATTCTTGACTGCTCCGCAAGGGCCTGCAAGATGGATTGCCGTATCCACCATACGGCATAGGAAATAAACTTAAACCCCCTGGTTTCGTCAAAACGCTTTGCGGCCTTGATGAGACCCAGGTTCCCCTCATTTATAAGGTCCGGGAGGCTTAAGCCCTGGTTCTGGTATTGCTTGGCAACCGAAACCACGAACCGAAGGTTTGCCTTGGTAAGTTTTTCCAATGCATCCTGGTCACCTGCCTTTATACGCTGTGCCAGCTGAACTTCCTCTTCGGCAGAGATCAGCGGAACCTTCCCGATCTCCTGAAGGTACTTGTCAAGGGAAGCAGTATCACGGTTGGTGATGGACTTGGAAATTTTTAACTGTCTCATATATTAGTTGGTCGTAGAGATATGTAAGTTTCTGAAAATGTGGAAGTACCTTGTGAGAACCCTCCGCCGGGAAAGCCCACAAAGGTACAAAAAATAACCGAGATAAACAACCATTTCGGCTCTTATCTGATACCAATGCCGTAATAGCCCCTTCTTCCGTTGGGATAAATACCCTCGATCAGAATTCCGCCGGATTTACCCCGGATCATTCTTGTCAGTTCCTGGGGCGAGGACACCGGCTCATTGTCAAGGTGGGTGATAATGAACCCATCCCTTATCCCTGCATTGGCAATTAGCTTTCCGCGTTCGACGCCGGTGACCCGCACGCCATGTGCTATATTCAAACGGCTGAGGTCCGCCTCCGGAACCGGTTCAAACCTGGCCCCAAGGTTATCAATCACACTGACATCCTCACGGGAGACAAGACTTTGTTCACCATAGATGTTTTTTAATTTTGCCTTGGCCTGCTGCTCCCGTCCGCCTCGGTAATATGTTACGGTCACTTCATCTCCGGGACGCCTGCGCCCAAGGGTCTCCAAAAGCTCAGAGGGGTTGCGGATGGACTGCCCGTCAACCCCGACGATCACATCTCCCTCCCGCAATCCGGCTTCCTCTCCAGCACTTTTCTCATGCACTTCTTCCACATAGGCTCCCTGATGGCGGTCCAGGCCTTTTTCAGCAGCCTCCCGACTGTTCAGTTCCCTGATCACAACGCCCAGCAAGCCCCTTTGCACCTCACCGTGCTCGATAAGGTCTTCCACCACTTTGCTTGCAATATTCGAAGGGATTGCAAATGAGTATCCTGCGAATGAACCGGTTGTCGAGGCAATGGCGGCATTGATACCGATCAGGTCCCCCTGCGTGTTGACCAGCGCACCCCCGCTGTTGCCGCGGTTTACGGCGGCATCTGTCTGGATAAAGGACTCAATGGCGGTATTGCCCCCCAATATGTTGATATTTCGTCCTTTTGCACTGACAATCCCTGCCGTAACGGTTGAAGTAAGGTTGAACGGATTGCCAACGGCAAGCACCCATTCCCCGACCCTGACCTCGTCAGAGTCCCCGAATGTCAGGTAGGGCAGACCGCTTTCATCAATTTTGATCAGTGCAAGGTCTGTGGTCGGATCCCGACCGATGATCACAGCCTCATAAATCGTATTGTTGTTCAGGGTAACCTCAATCACATCGGCTTCGGCCACAACATGGTTGTTGGTCACGATGTATCCGTCAGCACTGATGATTACCCCACTGCCTGTCGCCTCCATCGGGCGCTGCGGGGTTCTCTGCCGGGGCCCGAAGAAAAACTCCCGGAACGGGTCTGAAAAGAAATCATCGTATTCCGCGCTGCGACGTTCGTATTTGGTACGTATGTGTACGACCGCATTCACGGTTATCTCGGAAACAAGCGTAAAATCAGGCAAGGTGGTCGGCAATTTTGTCATATACCTTGCCAGTGTGGCGGGAGGCTGGTTCAATGTGCCATGTTCCGTGAAGGCCATTTCGACCCCTGTCTGCGGACTGAAAAAACGCTGGTGGATAAGCAGGCTGAAAAACCCGCCCAGTAAGGCTGCCAGCAGCAATGCTGAAAATTTTTTCATATCACTCGTTTTTACATGAAACTTAACAACAAATCCGGATAATTTGTTTAGCTGCCTATCCGGCTAAGGGATAATTCCAGAAATCAATTTCGCAATAAATATGCCTCTGCTGAAAACCAGAGTGTTAATTAAATCAAAAAAATCCAAAAAAAATTAACCTGCCCGCCTTTATCCCCTGCAATATCGTACATCAGTGAAACGAATTTCAATCGGTTTTGCTTACCTTTGATAAAGGTCTTATGATAAAAGGTCTTACTCCAGATGGCTCAAAAGAAAAAGGATCCATATAATTTTTTCCTCGTGGCCGCCGGTCTGTTGATTGGCTTTTTCCTTGGGGCAGCAATCATCTACTTATTTAACAACCGGCCTGCCGATTACCAGTTGACCGAAGCAGCCCAGGAACGCCTGGCCAGGCTGTTCCAACAGCAGCAGCAGGTACCCGGCCCAAGCCTTGCCCCCGCAGAGAATCAGCCCCAAACCCGCGTTTTTACCAGGCAGGACGATCCAGAGCCGGCATCCCTGCCCGCCGACACAGCATCCCTTTACACCGACACAGCATCCCTGTCTGCTGACACATCTTCCCTGCCCGCTGACACAGCGGCTGTGGATACAGACCCCGAAACCCGGTCGCATCCCCATGAAACAGCCGATGATAGCATAACCACCGATCATTCCGACCAGGAGTTCAGCCCGGACACCGGGGAACAGCCCAGCCAGGGAATACTGGAAGAGGAGGTCCGCCTGAAACGCGACCGGCTCCTCGGAACCATCGGCTTTACGCTTCCCACCCTTGAATCCTCCAGGGCCGGATCGGAGTCCACCAGAACACTGGACTCGCTGCTGGGAGGCCGGCATCAGCCATTCCGCAGCATATTGGTCGAATTTTGGGAGTCCCCCCTGAATTTCACTGG
Organism: Bacteroidales bacterium; assembly: GCA_007132865.1. The sequence continues at coordinate 4,774 of SLNU01000098.1, forward strand.
CTATAAAATGAGCAAAAACAGCTTGATTCTTTACGGACTGGACCAGGTTGAGTCTGTAAGCCTGCAGGTGCATGAAGAAACCGTATACCTGAAGTATTATGGGATTTATTTTCCGTTGGTACTGACCTCCGATTTCCTTCCCCTGACAGCAATCGAAGATGCCCTGCTGATTAACAAACTGGAGCAGCAATGGCCATAAGGTTCTATAAATACCACGGCACCGGCAATGACTTCATACTGCTTGATGACCGCCAGAAGCTGTTGAAAACGGACGATCCTGAAATACAGTCCTTAATGGCTGCATGGTGCAATCGACATACCGGGATTGGCGCCGACGGACTTATATTGATCCGTGAGGCTGTGAAGGCTGATTTTGAGATGGTGTTCTTTAATTCAGACGGACGGCCCGGCTCCATGTGCGGTAACGGAGGACGGTGTGCGGTTGCATTTGCGCACCGTCTGGGCATTGTCAACAGCGAAACAACTTTCCTGGCTACGGATGGCCTGCACCATGCATACCTGACCGGAAAGAAGGGGAACCGCCTGGCGATCAGCCTGGGACTTAACAATACTGACATGCCGGTAAGCCGGCAGGGACATTACTTTGTGCACACCGGATCCCCCCATGTGGTGGTGTTCAGCCCCGGGGTGGCAGACATGGATGTGGTCAGGGAGGGCCGCAACTTAAGGAACTCTTCGGTCTACAGTAAAGAAGGGGTAAATGTTAATTTTGCAGAAAACTTATTGAACGGAGCATTCCTTGTGCGGACGTACGAACGTGGAGTGGAAAATGAAACATTGTCCTGCGGCACCGGGGCGACAGCAGTGGCCATTGCGGCGTGGCAGCACTTCCCGGAGAACAGGTCCGACTCCCGGGAAAGCAGGTACGACTCCCGGGAAATATCCACCAGGGGAGGACGCCTGCTGGTGTCCTTCTCTCCTCCCAGTGAAGGGAAGCAGTTTTTTTCGGATATATTCCTGCACGGACCCGCTGAAATGGTTTTTTCGGGCAGCATCCGGCTTAAGGCACGAAATAAAGGCAAATCACGAAATAAAGGCAGATAATAATTACAAGCAGGTAACAGATATGGCTTTTATGAAGGGAGAACATACAGCTTTGCGACCCCTGGAAATTTCGGATGTAGACGTATTGTGTCAGTGGGAAAACAATCCGGACAATTTGCAGATGGGCAACACCATGACCCCGTTCTCCCGTTTTTTCCTGGAGCAATATATACTGGGGGCACGCAACAACATATACGAGGACCGGCAACTTCGAATGGTGATTGAAGGTCCCGGCGGGCGGGTTGTCGGACTCCTGGACTTGTTCGACTTTGAACCCCACCACAGGCGAGCCGCCGTTGGGATACTGATCGGAGATGCATACCGCGGAAAGGGTTATGCGTCGGAGGCCCTGGGCTTGCTGATTGAATATGCGGGGGGGGTACTGGGTCTGAAACAATTGTATGCCACGGCCGATGCCGGCAATAATCCGAGCAAACCGCTGTTTTTGAAAAAGGGCTTCGTGCATACAGGCACAAAAAAACAATGGAACCTGAGGGGAAGGCGCTGGGAGGATGAAGATTTTTTCCAGTTGGTATTCACACCCTGAATTGTTGAATCATTCCAGTGAATATTCCAGTAAATCATTCCAGTGAATCATTCCAAAGATTATGGCGGTCAGAAAGAAAAAAACCAGAAGAAAAAAAATATTGGCTGTAGGACTGCTGCTGCTCTTCATGGCAGGGGCCATCGCGTCCTTTTTGGCCTACACCATCGTGTTCCAGCCGAACCTGGACCTGGAGGGCCGGAAA
>SLNU01000119.1 GCA_007132865.1 Bacteroidales bacterium
AATTTGAGTTCCGGCCGCTGGAACCCGGGTATGGTATTACAATCGGCAATGCACTCAGACGGATCCTGCTTTCCTCACTGGAAGGGTTTGCCATTACTTCCGTGAAGATCGATGGGGTTGACCATGAATTTTCTACCATAAAGGGGGTTGTGGAGGATGTTACAGAGATTGTTCTGAACATTAAAAAGATTCGATTTAAGCGCCAGGTCGAAGATGCGGAGTCGGAAAAATTTTCCATAAAGATCAATGGGAAAGATCAGCTTACAGCGGGCGACCTGAACAGCTCTCTTTCGAACTTCCAGGTTTTGAATCCCGATGTGGTCATCTGCAATATGGAGCCTGCCGTGACGCTCGGAATAGAATTCACTATTGAAAAGGGCCGGGGGTATGTTGGTGCGGAGGAAAACAAAGGACTGAACCCGTTGATCGGCATGATCGCAGTGGATTCCATTTTCACTCCCATTGAGAATGTGAAGTTCTTTGTAGAAGACTACAGGGTTGAGCAGAAAACGGACTATGAAAAACTGGTTCTGGATATCATCACAGACGGTTCGATCTCGCCCAAGGAAGCCCTGAAGGAGGCTGCCAGAATCCTGATCCTGCATTTTATGCTGTTCTCGGATGAAAAGATCACGCTGGATACCGAAGAGAAAGCTGCCAGCGAGGAATTTGATGAGACCTCCCTGCATATGCGGCAACTATTGAAGACCAAGCTGGTCGATCTGGATCTCTCGGTTCGGGCCCTGAACTGCCTAAAGGCTGCTGATGTGGATACACTGGCCGACCTGGTTTCACTTAACAAACATGACCTTTTGAAATTCAGGAATTTTGGGAAGAAATCCCTTACCGAGCTTGAAGAACTGATCAAGGCGAAGAACCTCAGTTTCGGTATGAACCTTTCAAAATATAAATTAGATAAGGATTAATTGAAATGAGACATAGAAAGAAATTCAACCACCTGGGAAGAAAGTCGGCACACCGGCAGGAAACCTTGTCCAGCATGGCAACGGCCCTAATTATAAACAAACGGATCAATACCACCATTGCCAAGGCAAAAGCCCTCCGGGTCTATGTAGAGCCCTTGATTACCAAGTCCAAGGTGGACAGCACCCATTCCCGTCGCGTGGTTTTCAGCTACCTGGGAGATAAAAATGCCGTAAGCGAATTGTTCCGCGACGTGGCCCAGAAGGTTGCCGACCGTCCGGGCGGTTACACCAGGATACTGAAAACAGGATTCCGGAAAGGGGACGGCGCAGAGATGTGCTTTATTGAGCTGGTTGACTACAATGCAAATATGCTGAGGTCTGAAGAGGAAACCCAGCAGAAGCGTACCCGCAGGAGCCGCAGGGGAAAGAAAAGCGGTGATGCACCGGAAGCTGCAGCGCCAAAGGCTGAAGCCGTAGAAAAAACTGAAACTACCGAAGCCCCCCAAACTGCCAAAGCCCCCGTAACTGCTGAAACCCCCGAAGCCGGGGAACCAATAGCTGAGGAAGCCAAGGCAGAGGAAACACCCACAGCGGAAGCTGTCTCCGGGGAAACCACAGAAAAGGAGACCACGGTGGAGGAAACCCCTGTAGAGGAACCCAAGGCAGAAAAAACCCCCGAAGAGGATCCCAAGGCAGAGAAAACCCCCGAAGAGGATCCCAAAGGAGAAAAGAAGGAAGAAAAGTAGATCCAACTTCGTTGAAATACAGTCAGGGATAAAGCCATCTATTCGCTTTATCCCTTTTTTTTATGGGCGTTTTGGCTTATCTTTGCTATCCTTCTGATGAATATAATTCCATTTAAACCATCCTATTATGAGTTCGATAATTAACATCCATGCCAGGCAGATCCTGGACTCCAGGGGCAACCCTACAATTGAAGTTGAAGTGATCACAGAGAACGGCATTATGGGCCGCGCAGCAGTACCCTCAGGGGCCTCCACGGGGATTCATGAGGCAGTGGAACTGCGTGACGGCGATAAGTCAGACTACCTTGGGAAAGGTGTGCTGAAAGCCGTTGGCAATGTGAACAACACACTGAACAACGAGCTAAAGGGGTTTTATGTGACCGACCAGGCACTGATCGACAAGACCATGCTGGAGATCGACGGGACTCCGAACAAGGGGAATTTAGGAGCCAACGCAATTCTGGGTGTTTCCCTGGCCGTGGCCTATGCCGCCGCCCAGGAAACTGGCCAGCCCTTGTTCCGGTATATCGGGGGTGTCAATGCAAATGTACTGCCTATGCCGATGATGAATATCCTGAACGGAGGATCGCATGCAGATAATTCAGTTGACTTCCAGGAATTTATGATCATGCCCGTGGGTGCTTCCTCCTTCAGTCACGCCATCAAGATGGGCGCAGAGGTATTTCACCACCTGAAGGCGGTGCTCAAGGACAAAGGCTACTCCACCAATGTGGGGGATGAGGGAGGTTTTGCCCCCAACCTGAAGTCCAACGAAGAAGCCATTCAGTTGATTCTGGTGGCCATTGAGAAGGCGGGATACAAGGCCGGGGAGGACATCTTCCTGACGCTGGATCCTGCCGCAAGTGAGTTTTTCCTTCCGGAGGAAAATGTGTACCATTTGCATAAATCGACTGGTGACAAGCTTACTCCCGCCGAGATGGTGGATTATTGGGCAGATTGGGTGAAAAAATACCCCATTGTCTCCATTGAGGACGGAATGGCAGAGGATGACTGGGATGGTTGGGCGTTGATGACCAGGGAAATGGGAGAAAAGATTCAGATCGTCGGGGATGACCTGTTCGTGACCAACGTGGAGCGCTTGCAAAGGGGAATAGACAACCAGGTGGCCAATTCCATCCTGGTGAAGGTCAACCAGATTGGAAGCCTTACCGAGACCATAGAAGCTGTTACACTCGCCTACCGCAACAAATACACTGCGGTAATGAGCCATCGCTCAGGGGAAACGGAGGATACGACCATTGCCGATCTGGCTGTTGCACTGGGTACCGGACAGATAAAAACTGGCTCAGCCTGCCGTTCCGAGCGGATCGCCAAGTACAATCAATTGCTGCGAATCGAGGAGATGCTTGGGGAAACTGCAAGGTATCCCGGTAAAGACTTCCGTTTTGTGAAAAAGTAAGCATATGTGACCTAAGAAAGGGGGCCGGACAAGCCCCTTTTTTTTTACCTGCAACAAGATTGTGTATGAAAAGGATTTTCCTGTTTGCGGTTTTTTGTTCGTTATTTGCGATCCGGTCTTACTCCGCTGGCCCGGATACCATAACCGTGATGGTTTACAATCTGCTGTTTTATGGTCAGAACACATCCTTTTGTAACCAGCAGAACAACAATGTGAATTTTAAGGACGGCTATTTGCGCACCATCCTGTCCCGCGCCCGTCCGGATATTTTCGCAGTAAATGAAATGGGGCGTAACCCGGAAAATGCCACACGTATTCTGGAGAATGTGATGAACCATGGGGGCGGGGAGAGGTTTGCCCATGCCACCTACACCAATACCACGAATTCCTCCATTGTGAATATGCTCTTCTACGACCAGGAGAAATTTGGCTTGTACAAAGAAGCGGTCATTGGAAACGAACTGCGTGACATTAACCTGTATACACTGTATTACCGGTCTGAAGGACTTGAGCAAGGGCAGGACACCATCTTCCTGAGCTGCATTGTGTTCCACCTGAAAGCGGGAAGTACTGCCAACGACCAGCAGCGCCGCCTGCTCGAGGTCCAGGCCGCCATGTCTTATATCGACCAGCAGGAGATCCGGGGAAATTTGCTGTTCATGGGTGACTTCAATATGAACTCCTCCTTTGAACAGGCCTATGGATTGATCACCTACCACCCCAACGAGGAGATTCGTTTTTATGATCCGATAGATAAACCAGGAGTCTGGTACAACAACCCGGAAATGGCTCCATACCATACCCAAAGCCCGAGAACGGGTTCCCACTCCTGCTTTGTGGGTGGCGGATTGGATGACCGGTACGATCAGATACTTGCCACTGCCCACATCATGGGGGGAACCCTGGGTGTCAGGTATCTGGAGGACTCCTATAAAACGCTTGGTCAGGACGGGAAGCGGTTTAACCAGTCCCTGATGGATCCCCCAAACCACAGCGAACCGGAAGCTGTGATCTATGCCTTGTACAATATGTCAGACCATCTTCCGGTGCAACTAGACCTGGTTTTATTCCCGGATTTTGCAAGCCATATTTCAATGGATATGCCCATGCAGTCCGGGGAAGTATTGCTGACCAACCCGGCCAGGGACCAGCTGGAGTTCAGTTTGCTTATGGAGCCAGGCAGCTATGATTTTGAGCTATTCAACCTGGGCGGGGAACGGGTGTTTAGCCTGCAGGAAACCCTTGACCAGCATGGCCGATCCTTTTCCTACGATGTTTCCCATTTGCCTGCAGGCATTTATGTGCTTAGCATTGCAAGGGGGAATCAGTTCGCCTTTTCAAAAAAGCTGGTGTTAATCCGTTGAGGGAAGCTGATTGTAAACCAGGAAGTCGCGGTGTGATTTGATCATATTGATGGTGAACAGCAACAGATTCTTGGATTCTGACAACATGTTGAAATACAACATGCTGTTTCGCGTCCCAACCTGCTCTGCCTTGATCATTTTGATCTGTTTCTTTTTCATTTTGTGAAGCATGCCCAGGGCCTCCTGCTGGTGTTTGATCAAGGCTGGAATGGCTTCAAAGTCCCCTTTCCGGGTAATATCCATGCAGCTGTTAAAGACTTTTGCCACCTGCTTGTTTAGGGCTTTGAGATCGAGGACCTGCTCCTCATGCAATGGGGGATGGTTGTTATCTATGTATTCGTAGGATGGTTCCGCAATATAGGTCAGGCAGTGGGCGATTTCACGAAGGTAATCCAGGATCTGGACATAGTAGTGTCCGCTGTCGATGGAGTCCTCTTCCAGTTTTTTCAAAGTAGCATAGGCATCCTGCTTCAGGTCCTTGGTTTTCTGGTTCAGTATCTCGATCTGGGTGAGTGACTTGCGCATGGACTTGCGCTTTTCTTCAGTCAGTGCATTTACCACTGCCTGGTAGAGCGATGAGGAGGCTTCAAGGGTGCTTACGATATCCAGTTTACATTGTTTCAATACATTGTCACCGTTCCAGGGTCCTCCGACCTGCCTCTCCCTCTCGCGCTCTTTCGTGGTTTTTCTCTTATGGATGATTGTGGTCCGGACAATCACCAGGAAAGCAATTGCAATGGCAATAATGGCAGCGGCAAGACCGCCCCAGCTGATAAACAGGGCGATCAGAAATGCAGAGGTGAAAGCGGCAAAGGCCGTGAAAAACCATCCGCCGATGACAGTTATGACGCCGGTGACCCGGTACACAGCACTTTCCCTCCCCCAGGCTTTATCCGACAATGAAGAACCCATGGCCACCATGAAGGTGACATAGGTGGTCGATAGCGGAAGTTTCAGGGATGTGGCCAGGGCAATCAGAATGCTGGCCACAAACAAATTCACGGAAGCCCTGAGTTGGTCAAACGAAGCAGTGTCGCGCTTCATGCGCTTGCGTCTTTTGTAAAGGGCCAGGTCGAATCTTTTTTGGATGAAGCGCCTGATCGGCCCGGGTAGCACCCGCTGAAACCCTTTGTTGGCCTCTATGCCCATCCTGACGATGTTGCGTGCAAGCAGACTGGAGGAGAACCGCTCGTCACCATCTGATTGGCGGGCCAGGTCAACTTCCGTCTTGGTAACTGACCGGGATTTTTTGGAGAAGAACAAGGCGAGGACCATGACCAGCCCGGCCAATAAAAGCAGGTAGGTGGGGGTCTGTACCGGCTGGAGCAAGGACTCCATCGTAAAAGTATCCGGATTGAGGGATGGGTCTGCAACGAACAAGCGGTATGATTCAAGTCCGGCCAAAGGAACACCGATAAAGTTGACCAGGTCATTGCCTGCAAAGGCCATGGCCAGGGAAAAGGTGCCGATCAACACAATGATCCGCAAAATATTGGTTTTAAAAACCATGATCAGGACCTGGAACAGAATGGCAACACCGATGAAGCTAAAGCTTAGCATCCTGAATGTATTTTCTCCGATCCAGGCCACTGTTTCAGGGGTCATGAAGGATGCCCCGCTGGCTCCTTTAACCAGGATGAAATACACGATGGAGGTAACCGCCACACTGCCCCAAAGGGCACCCAGGTAAGGGATCCTTCGTTCGTAATTGAATGTGAAAAGGATGCGGGTGAGGTATTGTACCAATGCACCAACCGAGAAGGCAATGACCACGGAAAGCAGGATCCCGGAGATGATGGCCAGGGCTCTGGCGGAGTTGATGTAGTTTCCTATGTCTGCCAGGTTGTCCGTGGAACCCATGATTTTGACCAGGGATATGGCTACGGCAGCTCCAAGGATCTCGAAGACAATAGAAACGGTGGTAGAGGTGGGCAGGCCGAAGGTGTTGAACACATCCAGCAGTATCATATCGGTGATCATCACCGCCAGGAAGATGATCATGATCTCCGAGAAGAAGAACTGATCCGGATGAAAGATTCCGCTGCGCGCGATTTCCATCATGCCGCTGGAAAATGTAGCCCCTACAAACACCCCCAGGGCTGCCACCGACAGAATGAAA
>SLNU01000001.1 GCA_007132865.1 Bacteroidales bacterium
CCCTGCATAATGGCGGTTTGCGCATCGGCAGCCACCATGAATACATTGATTTCTGAGTTGATGCCATAGGTGTTACGGATAATCTCACCGGGGAGCATTCCCAGGTAAAGCATGTCATCGAGGATGGAAACCCTGAGACTTTCGTAAAATGCGACGGATTCTTCCGGGTAGGGTTTAACCAGTTGGTAAAGTCCGGCTGCGTTTCTCCAACTTTCCGGGATCCGGGGGGCCGGGTCTTCCTGCCTCTTTCCAAAGGGAGTCAGTAATCCCTGGTTCAGATAGAAAAGAATTCTCTTATTGCCCGCATCTTCTATCCGACAATAAAACCCTTCATGGTAAGAGAAGATTCCGTTTTCATAAAACCGCAGAGGGAGCTTTTGTCCAGCGCTTAGGGCAAAGATGCTGTCTTCCTCCATCCGGATGCGGACGATGCCTGAATGGGTGAAATAATCCCCGGTTAGGCTTTGTTTCTCTTCCCATGCCCACTGGCCTTTCATTGGCGGGGTGAATGGTTCCGGGCTTTGGGCTTTTTCTCCTGTTTTGATTTCCAATGCCTCATGGATGATCAGGCGGGCCAGCTGGTCGACAAGTGGGTACGACCCGGCCGTATTGCTGAGAACCACGACCCCGATCCCATGGTTCGGTGCGAACATAAGCATGGTGTTGGTAAATATGGCTCCGCCTCCATGAAATACGAGCTGATCAGAGAACGGGTCGGGCAAGTCCTCCAAAAACAGCCCTGCGCCCATTTGAATGTCCCGGTCAAGCAATACATCCGTATTCTGCCTGTGGAACATTTCCCGGATATATGATGGTCCCGGCAACGCAATTCCTTCGCTTTGTTCCGGCCTAAGGAGCATCCCGAGAAGGTTCAGCAGGTCGGGCACATTGCTTTTTAGTCCGCCAGCAGCTGTATACTGTATCGGCAATTCCCGGTAAAGGCTGTCTGACCAGGGAGTATAAGCTCCGGCCTGATGAACACCGACCATGCGATCCCCGGCCTGTTGATCCCCGGTCTTGTGAACGAAGGCCGGTTGGTCCCCGGACGGCTCCCCTGAAAAACTGCTTGCGTGCATCTCCAGGGGAATTAAAAGGTGTTCCCTAATGTACGAAGTGTAGCTTTGTCCGGTCAGGTTTTCAATAATCAGTCCGAGCAGTTCAAACCCGGGATTGGAATAGCCATGGCGGTATCCGGCCGGATTCACCTGGGGGTGATTGTTCAGGTAATCCAGCAGGGTGGACTGGTCCAGCGCACGATTTCCCTGCGCCCTGCTAAGAATATCCCTGGTAAGTCCGGATGTGTGGGTGAGCAGGTGCCGGACCGTAATTGGCGGTGATCCCGGATGTGGTTTTTTCAGTTCCAGATCCGGAAGCAAGGTTTCCACATGCCCGTCCAGATCAAGGATGCCTTCCTCTGCCAGCTGCATAACGGCCAGGGCGGTGAACACCTTGGTGACCGAGGCCAGGGGGAATACCGATGATGCTTCCACCTTTCCGAATCCATGGGCGGTCTGATACCCATCCGCATCAATGAAACCGACAGCCAATCCTTTAATGTTGTGTTCCGTGAGGAATGTGTTCGTCGTGTGTTCGATGAATTCCTCCATCCCGGAGTAATCCGGCAGTGCGGGTTTTTGATTACAGGAAAGAACCAGGGGGAACAAAAGAAAAAGTGCAAATAACCGGGACAATTTTCTCAAGTGTTTCATGGAACAGTATTTTCGGCAAGATACTAAATCCAGCCGGCCTTTCACAACCACCTGGTAACCTCTTCCAGGATCTCCGCACCGGTCGAATCCGGACTGTATCCGCGTACGACTTTCCGAATGATCCGGTCTTTGTCCAGAATGAAAAATACCGGCACTGCCCGTCCGGCTTTGAATTGGTCGATCACCTCATCCGTTGCACTCAGCAAGGGATAATTCAACTGGTTTCTTTCGGCGTAATTCTTCAGGGAATGGGCGTTTCTGACCCAGCTTTCAATGGCCACCAGTCCGAAGTCATCATTATCCAGATCTGACACCATTTGTTTCATAAACGGGATGGCCGCCTGGCAGGGTCCGCAGCCGATCCCGGTGAACATGATCAGCAGCACCTCGCTTTCCAGATCTTTCAATGCCACAGGCTGTCCCTCTGAATTATCCAGCACCCAGTCAGGGGCTGCTTTCCCAAGCATTTCTTCATTGGTAGCTGTGGCCGCACCAATTGCATAATCCCTTATTTCATAGTCGGATGGGAAAAACGCATAAGCGTTGAAGTCCCCGGACTGATCCGGGTTTATGTGCGGGTCCACACAGCTTACGACAGAAATGTTATGTGCCATTTCCCTGCGCACTTTAAACGGTAAGTCATCCGACTTACCGATCCATATTTCGTAAATGGAAGTGGGATCCCCTGTAAAGTATGGGTTCTCAGGGATGTAATGGGCCTCCCCAAAAAACTCCACCTGCTTGTCCTCCATAATGGTAAGCCTAAAAAACCAATGGTCCCCCTGGTCAGAAAATTCTGTGTCAATACTGTCTTCGGTGTTCAATGCGTACTGGAGGATGTTCCTTGTGTAATTGAAGAATGGAGGGGAAACGGGCCGGAATGGCAGGGGGCGCCTAGTAAAATCGTCAATGACGATCCCCTCGTGTTCATGATAAACCATGGCCCGCATATGACCGTCGTAAGCGTATTGAAGCAGGGTATGGTCTTCGGGGTCCAGCACCACAAAGGCGGCCCCGATGGTGGTGTCAGACGGGTTGTGGTACTCCTTCACATACCTTCGTTGCACGGCCGTGGCAATGGTATCGCCCGGGTTCCAGGATTCGTTGATGGTATGGTAAAAAGCGGATTCAATGCTTTCCAGGTTTTCAACGACCCTTTCCAGGTATGCTTGTTGGTTGATTTTCAGTTGGCAACTGCTCAAAAATGCGGTAAACAGGAAAATGGCATGAGTAAGAAACAATTTTGCCGTACTGCCTATGCCGGTTACTTTTGAAATTGTGTCGCTCATATCTGGTTGTATTGTATTTCGGTAATCTCCAGATCCAGCCAGGTCCAGTCCCCTTCTTCCAGCCGCCAGGTGGCCTTCATTTTGGAGGGGACCCGGATGCCATCAAATTCCCGGTATTCATCTACGGTGAGCACCCATTCAGCTCTCTCGGAATCCGGCTCATTCCCCAGGTACCGCCAGGCGGAGAAGCGAACGAAATCCCCCTGTTCGTTAAAATGGAAGGTTCCGCTTCCGGATGTTCCCATATAATGCATGGTGGCCCTGGCAGAAAGTACATCTATGGCTTCCCATTCGATGGTCGGACTTAAGGCAAGTGAGGGGACCCAGACCAGTTCTCCCAGGTAGCGCTGTATCGTCCCTTCGTCCAGTTTGTCGCCCCTCTCCCTGACAATGTTGAACAATCCGTTTAGTTTGATCAGCATTTCCCCTTTCCCATCCACAAATTTATCCCTCCCCCTGATGTTAACGAGGGGATTCATTTTCATTTCCACCGTCCAGATAAAGGCCGGTGGATCAACGGTCGTTAGCTGAGAGGCTTCTGCTGCAAACCAGTTCTCCTGGTCCGGTTCCATTTTCATCTGGGCTTGCTGCTTAGAGGTTGCAGATACAATTCGCTCCCGGCCTACCGCCCCGGAAGCAATGAGCCAATTTTTTACGGGTTCAGGAAGGCCGGATAAGTCCTCTTCACTGATTACCGACCCGGCACCTGAATCCACCTCCGATATTATTGCCGTTGTTTCATTCCGGACAAGCCTGTCAAATGCCCAATTCCCCTGAGCTGAAAGCACAACCACCAGAATCAGCAGGTTTGGGATGGTCCCTAAGCGTGCATCTTTCCAGAAAATGATCACAAGCACCTGGGAGGTAATCATGGCGATGAGGCCCCATGCCCAGGCAAGGCTGCTGTCGATGAAAACCAGGACTCCGAAAGCCAGGAAAAGCACAGATGTTTTAAGCCATAAAATGCCGGCAAGTTCTGAGATTGGCAGTTTCATATCCTTGATATCAGCCAATTTGAAAGCCTTGAGAAAGCCCAGGACATGAATCAGGCCGTGGATCAGAACCAGAATGAAGAATGCAGTTTTCATGTTTTCAAACCCATAATAAATTCCTGTATGGCCATTGCAATTTCCACCAGCCTGGCTTCATTTACGATTCCCAGGTTGTCTTTTGGGGTGTGGGTAATGTCTTGTGATTCCATGTTTTCCAGGAACCAGTCTGACGTAACGGCAATGGCCGGACAGCCATTTTGCATAAAAATGCTGTGGTCACCCTGGTACCATGGGGCTCCTTCCTTTATTGTCGGATGGGTCCGTACGACCTTGTCAAGCATTGCTTTCATATCTTCGGTCAACCCGAAAGGGGAGAAGGAGGTCCCTCCATCCTTGTATCCTGCCCCGTCGATATTGATATTCAGCAAAATATCGGCGAAACTGCCATGGTTCTGCTCAATGTACTTCATTTGTCCGGGAACCGCATAATAATCCTCCCCGTTAAAGGCCACCAGTTCCAGTGTGTTTCTCCCGTTGTAGCTTTCCAGCAGTTCTGCCAGCAGAAGCAGGACCGTTACCCCGGTGGCGTTGTCAATGGCCCCCGGACTACCCTGCTTGGCGTCAATATGGGCGGTAATCACGATGCGTTGCTTTTCTTTTCCAGGTTTGCTGCCAAGCACGTTGAAGGCGGTTTCAGGTATTCGTTTTGCCCTGGATTCCAGTTGCATGGTTTTTCCCAGGCAGTCAAGCAGCTTCTCCCCCTCGGTATCCTTCATAAAAACCGAAGGGATCTCAAAGTCCCCGTCCTCAAACATCGGGAAAGGGTAAACACCGCCTGCCAGTGCAGGGTTATGGCCCGTGGCGCAGACAATTGCGGCCACTCCGCTTTTTTCAAGGGCGGCAATAATTTGCTGGTGTTCCTCCGGATTGTAGAAAACGAAATTTTTTGGCATGATTTGTTCGCGTGCGATTGCGCCATGAAGAAGCACAATTTTCCCATGCAGTTCTGTTTTCCGAAGTTCATCCAGGGAGCTTACCCCGGCCAGCTCGCCATGCAGGCTGCACCCCAATGAATAGGGGCTGGCGCTTACCTCGAATGCTTGCTCGCCGCAGCGCAAGCTTGCCCCATCCGACTTCCAGTCTATCACGTCCAGAATCGTATCTTGCACCTGCCAGCTATGAATTTTCAGATTGTCCCTGAAATATTCGGTTGCCTGTCGATTCCCCTCGCTCCCAACGCTGCGGTCTGTAATTTCCCTGCACAGGGCCCGCAGGTGGACCTTGGCTTTACTGAGGATTTGGTCTTGTTTCATGATTGGTCCTTCGTTACCTGGTATCAGGATCTGACTACAGCTGAAAAATCCATTCCCCGGCCATCATCGCCACATGCGCAAATATATGCCCGGCAAAGGCAGACTCCAGGCCCTTTCTCCAATACAACCATCCGAAAAAAACCGCTCCGGTTGTGTTGCCCAGCAATATATAGGCAAGGAAAAGCACATCCGGTCTATCCACGGCAGCGATGGCCACCGGAAAATGTCCGATACCAAAAAGCACACTAGCAATGATAATGCCAGACCAATATGTGGGGGCGTTAAGTTTTCTACTTATCTTAAAAACCACCCAGACCACGAAGGACATAAAACCATATCGGAAAATGATCTCCTCGGTAAACCCCCCGTACCCAATACGTGCCAAAGGGGTGGTCTGCACATTGTTCTCGAGTTGGGCAAAAACCTCCGGGATCAGCTGGCCAAATGCCAGGCGGATCATGATCAGGAGCAAGCCGGCAAACAGCCCAATGAGTATACCATACATCATTTGCTCCTGAAACCGGATAGCAGGCTTCTCGATATTCAGGACATGAGCTACTGCAGGAACCTTCAACCCGACCTTGTCTGCCAGCAGACTGCCAACGATAACGGCAATAAGTAGTAAAATAACCGGATTGACCAGGATCAGTACCTTAATCATCCCGGGGCTTAAATAATCCAGTACTTCATTTGGAATACTGTCAAGTGGAACGGTGACGGTTAACAGTGTAATTATTCCCAGCATTCCGATGAGAAAAAGGGCCAGCCCCAACTTGAGTTTATTCTTCATTTTGTAGTTGATTTACCTGATTCTTTTAAAGAAATTTTCCAGCTTCACTGGGTCCAGCTGATTGTTTGTCCGCACCCCGCTGCAGAGGTCAATTCCAAATGGCTGAACCTCGTCTATGGCTTGCTGTACGTTTTTGGCAGTCAGTCCGCCAGCAAGGAACACCGGCACCTTGGACTGCTGTACTATTTGCCGGCTCAGTGTCCAATTGTGGGTCCTCCCGGTACCCCCCAGTTCCTTTACCTTCAGGCCCGGGTTTCCGCTGTCGAGCAACAAAGCATCGACTGATTCCGAAATCATGATGGCTTCATCCACCGAACCTTCATTGATTACGTGGATTACCTGCACTATTTTTACCGAGGGCAGGGCCTTCCTGATTTGCAGGTAGCTGCCCTCTGTCAATTTATCCACTATTTGAATGGTACTTGTTAGGGTTTGGC
>SLNU01000198.1 GCA_007132865.1 Bacteroidales bacterium
TCGATCCAGGTCTGGCTGGGGGTGGAAAAGGTCGACATGGGGTGGCCGTTCCAGACCACGAAATCGGCATGCTTGCCCGGCTCCAGTGAGCCTGTCAAATGGTCGATCCCCATGATTCTGGCAGGGTTGATCGTCAACAGGTCCATCGCAAGCACCTCATCCACACCTGTTTTCATGACCTTGGCCCCTTCCCAGTTCATGCGGGTAGATAGCTGGGTATTGTCAGAGTGCAGGCTGGTTAACACGCCGGCTTCCAGGAGCAATTTCGCATTGTGCAGAATGCCGTCAGTGGCTTCCACCTTGAAGGAGGACCAGTCGGTCCATATGACCGCAGCTGCTCCGTGCTCACGAAGTTCGTCGGCGATCTTGTAGCCTTCCAGGGTGTGCTCAAATGAGCCCACGGTGAAACCGTATTCCTCGGCAAGCCGCATGGTCATCAGCATCTCGTCTTGCCGGTAGGCATGTACATGGGCCATCCGCTCGCCTTTCAAGACCTCCAGAATGGGTTCCAGCTGCAGATCCCGCCTCGGGGGCAAGCCGCTGCGCTGGCTCTCCCAGCGTTGCCATTGCCTTTCGTACTCCAGTGCAGCTTCGAAGGCATCCTTCAGAATTTGCTCCACCCCCTGACGGGTGTTGGGGTAGCGGCCGGGAGTGCGCTTTACGTTCTCCCCCAGCGCGAATTTTAAGCCGGGCTTTGCTTCCTGCATCAGCAGTTCGTCTGCCAGGCTGCCCCAGCGCATTTTGATCACTGCATCCTGTCCCCCGATTGGGTTGGCTGAACCGTGGAAAAGTTTTGCGGTGGTTAGTCCGCCAGCCAGCAGCCGGTAGATCCATACATTGTTGCCGTCGATCACATCGGTGATCCGGGTTTCGGAAGTGATTGCGTCTCCTGTTTCGTTTACCTGTCCGAGTACGCTGGTGTGCAAATGCGGATCAATCAGTCCGGGGGTCACATGCATCCCGCTGCCGTCAATGACGGTGGCGCCCCTGGGGGCTTGTAGTCCCTGTCCTACTTCCACAATCCTGCCCTGGGTGACCAGCATGTCTGCATTCTCCACTATCCCTGCCTCGCCCTGGGTCCAGATGGTGGCGTTGCGGATAAGCAGGTGCCTGGCTTGCTCCGGGAGGCTGGTCAGTCCATAGTCCAGCGACGGGTAACGAACGGGCAGGTCAAGCCTGGCCGGTTCCCTGCTGTCCTGTTCCTGTCGTGGGACCTGGGGTCCGGCTTCCCGGCCGGCGGTCCAGGAAAACATGGTCCCGTCAGGAGTTTCCCCTATACCCAGCAGCTCATTCTGTCCGATGTTGGCCGACATGCGGAAAATGCCGGAGAGTCCGATTGAATCCCCTGCGAAGCTGAAGGAAAGGCGCTGTTGGTCTGCCCTGAAGCCCGGGATACGGGTCCTTTTTTCGCCTGCGGTGATTGTGGCACGATAGCGTGGGGCAGTACCCTCTATGCTGAGCCGGAGTCCTTCAGGCAGGCCTTGCCCGCTTACATACCAGCTCCCGGCCGGTTCCGTGCGCACCGGTTTAACGCTGTGTTTTTTTCCGTCAATCCATACCTCTTCAATCTCGCCCTGCCCGGCAAGGATGTTGTCGCCCGCAATGATAAAGCTGGCAGCTTTCCCCTGCTCCAGTGTGCCGTAACGGTCCTGTAAGCCCAGCATGCGTGCCGGGGTGGTGGTCAGGGCAGCCAGCGCATCTTTCTCGGAAAGGCCTCTTTTGACAGCCAGTTGCAGGTTCTTCAAAAAATCTTTTTTTGCGCTACCCGGGGTAAAGCTGATTGCAATGCCTTGTTCGGCAAGCCGGGCGGGATTCTCAGGCGCAAAATACCAATGCCGGAGGTCTTCCAGTGAGGTTCTTAAAGCTTCTTCCGGGCTGCCCACTTCCGGTGCTTTTGGAAAGCTCAGGGGTAGGATGACGGGAAGACCTGTCCGGGCAACTTCACCAGCCCTGCGGTATTCGTATCCGCTTCCCAGGACCCAGAAGTTGGCAGGGAATTCTGCCTTAAGGTCGGCAGCGCGCAGGAGCCATTGTTCGTCGGCCGTCTGAAAAATAAAGGGCCGTCCCTGCTGCATCCCTGATTGCAAGGCCTCCAGGGCGGGATTGCGCTCCGGACGAGGGGTGGTCCGTGGATTTGCTTCATGAAGCCGGTGGGCCTCGCCATACCAGGTGGCATCATGCAAGGTCTGGCGTATCAGGGAGTAGGCGCCCATGGCAGAGGTCGGGTAGTCTCTTCCAAGGCGTCTTGACGGACTGACATTCAGGACCTGGGAAACGTCCTTCCGGATCAGCACCTCCCCGGTTTCGCCATCCCCCATGGAGACGATGGCTCCCTGGCCGGCGAACACGCCGTGACCTGGAACGATGTGGGCCATGACAAAGCCCTGGGAGCGCCAGTCAGCGGCGTCCTCCTTGTTGGGGTTGAATACCGTCCCGGCACTGTAAAAACTTCTGACCTGTGCATTCCAGTGGGCCTGGGTCACGGGATCCTTCTCATCCGGCAGGGGAAGTCCGTAGGGCGCATACATGTCGATAAACCCGGGGAACACATACTTCCCTTCCAGGTCAATTATAAAGGCATCCGCAGGGATGTTCACACGCCTGCCGGCGGACTCGATCGCGCCGTTGCGGACCACCAGTGTGGCCCCTTCAATGGTGCGACCGGGTTCCACAACCAGTGTGGCATTGGTAAGCGCAAACACTACAGGGGTGTTGTCGCGCAAACCAAAGACACGGCTGGTCTGGGCGGCTGCTGCCTGCAGCAGGAAGATCATGCAAAAGGAAAGAAAAAAGAAACGCTTCATGGGTGGGTAAGTGTAATGGGATTTAAAAAACTACGGGCGCTAAATTAAAAATATTTTGGGATTCGTCCGGACAACCAACATGCACAATCACGGCAGGTTTTGCCAATAAATCCTAAAAATTGGCCTTTTGTTGTACCTTTGCATATAAATAATTGTCGGATGAAGGAGTGCATTGGCAAGGTATTCAGCCTGGATGGACGGCTGAAACCATGCAGGGATTTCGCCGGGCATTTCCAAGTAGGTCCCGGCAGTATTTACGAGGTGGTGCGCGTAATGGACGGCATCCCCATGTTTCTGGAAGACCATCTGGACCGCATGGAGCAGAGCATGCGCCTGACCAGCACCTTTCTTCCCTGTTCACGGGACCAGGTGAAAAGCGTGATCGGGGAGGTAATCGAAGGCAATCATTTGCTTAACGGGAACCTGAAAGTAATTTGCCAGTCCGCCGATACCGCACGCCAATTGCTGATCTATGTGACAGAACACCAGTATCCCGGTCCGGAACAATACAAGGAGGGGATCCCGGCCGTGCTGATGCGGGCATCCAGGCCCCTCCCAAATGCAAAACGATCCGACCCTGAACTTAGCAAGAAAACGAGCCGTGTCCGGTCCCGCGAAAGCGTGCACGAAGTATTGTTGGTTGATGATCAGGCTTGCATTACCGAGGGAAGCCGCTCCAATGTGTTCTTCATACGCCAGGGGATGGTGCTGACCCCCCCCGTGGATGATGTGCTGCCGGGCATTACCCGGAAACATGTGATCGAATGCTGCCGTTTAAAAAACATCCCGTTGCGGGAAATCAGGATCCCGGAGGCGGAACTGAAAGAGATGGATGCGGCTTTCCTGAGCAGTACCTCCCGCAGGGTTTTGCCCGTGAACCGTATCGGGGACCAGACTTTCCCACCCGACCACCCTGTGATCCGTGAGATTCAGCATGCCTTTAACAACCTGATCACGGTGTATCTGCTCCATGCCAAAATGGCCAGGCTGGACTGATTATCCTTTCCGTTGAAGTAAGAAAAAATACGTATTTCTTTCTTTGAACTATGTAAAAAATTCGGATATTTGTTTCCGGATAGCATAAAAGAAAGGCAGATTATGGATTTTCATGGATTTATCCGCAAGCATATTTCCGGATTAAAATTATTGCCCATCGCCACCGAACAATATGTTCCCGGGGTGATACTGGAACCTGAAAAAATGCGGTTTTTCGGGCACCTGAGGGATGTATTGCCCGGGGAGCCGGAGTCCACCTGGGAGTATAGTCGGACAGAGGCGAATATGATTTACGGGAGTCTTAACTCCAGCAGGAAAATGCGAAGCGGACTGAGTATTCTGAACCTGTTTTCACTCAAAGGCGGCTTTGGCCAGGACCTGCGCGTTCATTTTGAGATCGGAGGTGTAAGGGGGGCCTATCTGAACACCAACCAACTGGCCCTGCAGCCCAGGATCAATGCGCTGCGCTCAACCGACAGGCGCGGACGCTGGAGGCTGGTGAACAACATGCTGGTTGTCATGGAGACCTATTATGCCTCGGATGTGTCCGTGCTGTTCTACCGGGAGAACGAGGTGATGACGGAGGCGGAACTGGAAGAGGTTTCCGGACTTGACATGCGTGCCGGGATTGACTACCAGTGGAAGGGTGGCCGGGAACTGGTCATTTCCAGGAATGATTCTGTCCCCTTCGGGGTCAGGGGCTTCATCGTCTGAGTCCGCTATCACTTTGTCAGGTTATTATTTCTTAATTTTACAGCAAAACCTTTGCCATGGACTCCGACACCTTCCGACGCGAAGGCCACCGCTACATTGACTGGCTGGCCGATTACTTTGAGCATATTGAACAGCATCCGGTGAGATCCGCTGCCAGGCCGGGGGAGATTCTTTCCCAGTTGCCTGCTGGGCCGCCCGATGATCCCGAAACTCCTGATTCGATATTTGCGGACTTTGAGCGGATCATCATGCCCGGGATCACCCACTGGCAGCATCCCGGCTGGTTCGCCTATTTCCCTGCCAACAACAGTCCGGTTTCGGTATTGGCCGAGCTGCTGACTGCCGGACTGGGTGCCCAGTGCATGGTCTGGCAGACCTCTCCCGCTGCCGCCGAGCTTGAGGAACGGGTCATGCAATGGCTGGGCAAGATGCTGGGCCTGCCTGCGGAATTTGAGGGAGTCATTCAGGATACGGCATCTACGGCAAGCCTTTGCGCATTGCTGACCGCAAGGGAGAGAGCCACGGG
The DNA here is from genome assembly GCA_007132865.1 of Bacteroidales bacterium. The sequence continues at coordinate 5,041 of SLNU01000198.1, forward strand.
CTTCAGAGGCAACCTGGAAGGACCAGGCGAAAAGCTGGTTGTGTATGTTTCTGAAGAAACCCATTCCAGCATAGAAAAAGGGGTAAAGATTGCCGGTTACGGCAAGAACAAGCTGCGCATCATCCCTGCCGGTGATAATTTTGCAATGCTCCCCGAAGCACTGGAGGCAGCGATGGATAAAGATGTGGCAGTCGGACTGACCCCGGCATGCGTGGTGGCTACCCTGGGAACCACTTCCTCTATGGCAATGGATCCCGTAGAAGAGATTGCCTCCATCTGCAAGAGGTTCGGGGCCTGGTTGCATGTGGATGCGGCTTTCGCAGGCACTGCGGCAATCGTCCCGGAATACAGGGATTTCATGCGCGGTGTGGAGCAGGCAGATTCCTTTGTGTTCAACCCGCACAAATGGATGCTGACCAATTTTGACTGCTCGGCCTATTTTGTGCGGGATGCCGTATTGCTTCGCCGGACATTTGAGATACAGCCCGAATACCTGAAAACGGATGCAGACAGCCAGGTGAAGAATTACCGGGACTGGGGCATACAGCTGGGCAGGAGGTTTCGGGCACTGAAACTATGGTTCGTGGTCCGTTACTACGGCGTGGAGGGCATCCGGGAGATGGTAAGGCACCATGTGTCCCTGGCCCGGGAATTTGCGGACTGGCTTTCGCAGGACAGCCGGTTTGAACTGATGGCGCCCGTGAACCTGAGTCTGGTCTGTTTCCGATACAATCCTGGCGGCGGAATGCAGGAGGAGGAACTTGCAAAACTCAACCGCGGAATTCTGGAGAAGCTGAACAACAGCGGAAAGGTCTTTTTGACACATACCAGCCTGAAAGGGAAATACGCCATCCGACTATCTGTTGGACAAAGAACCACCGGCCGAAAGCATGTGGAGCTGGTCTGGAAACTCTTACAGGAATACTGCGGGTGAACGGATTCCTATCCCACTATGAATATGCATCCCGTCTAAAGGTAAGTTAGACCGCCAAACAAGGAGGGTGCCAGGCCTTCCATTCTTGCGTACAGCAGGCTGTTCTGTGTCCAGGAGTCCGGAATAATACTCACCTGCTGATCCAGCAACCGCATGAGGAACAGCACCAGGCTAAGCAACAGGGCCACCTTGGCCAATCCGAATACAAACCCCACCAGACGGTTGAAAAAATTCAGCAGGATGACCTTGAACACCTTTGTCAGCGCATCCCCAAGCGCCCTGAGCAGCATGGCGATCAGCGCAAAGGTCAGCAGAAAGACGATGATCCTGACCGGCAAGGGGTTCCAGCTGACCATGCCGCTCAGCACCCGGCCCGCGATGTCAGCCGCAATAATGGCAAGAAAAATGCCTATAATCAGTCCGAGAAGGGAAGCAGCTTCCCGGAAAAATCCGTTGCGGTAGCCGGCGATGCCACCCCAAAGCAGGATAAGAATCAGGATTAAGTCCAGGGCGTTCATAATTTCTCGGTTTGGTTCATTTGTTTCATGCCTGGCCA
>SLNU01000309.1 GCA_007132865.1 Bacteroidales bacterium
AAGCGATATTCCAGGTTCGTTTCCAGTTTGATCTCACCTGTCTGGTAAGGGTTGAATCGTCCGGACAGGCTGTCAGGCGGGTGATATGCGCCGGGACCCAGGCTACGCGGGTGGAACGCCCGTATGCTGTTCACTCCCCCGATGGAGAAAAGCTTCACATAGGGTAAATTTTCAGAATTTCCATACGGCAATCCGGCCCCGACGATCAACCGGGCTGCCATGCGGTTCCCCTCGCCGATCCGCTGGTAAAAACGGAGATCAATATCTGCCCTGGTATATTGCGAGAACCCCTGCCCGAACACCTGGTAATCGCCGTCTTCCGAGCGGGAAGCTCCCACAAGCTTGTCTGCCAGCAGGTAAGCAAGGTTTCCGGAAACATCCAGGTTCAGGTTGAAATAGAGATCCCGCTCACGCCTTTCCCCTGGTTTTTGCTGGGAATTATAAAAAAAGGAATATTGGGATCCGATGATAAACTGTTCAAACAAACCCCTTTGCTGGAGGACTCCCCCTGAAAGCAGTTTGTCAAAATCCTCGCTGACCCTGCCCAGGAAAAACAGGTTCACCGTGGCAGGCAACAGGCTGTGCCGTATCGTATGGCTCTGGTTCCAATGGTAGCCATACTGAAACTTAAGTGAGTTCAGGTTAAAGGCATCTGTCCGGCTAAAGAAATCCCAGGCAAATGAGAACGTGGTGCGCGGAACAAAACGGGAGGAAATTGACGGCCGGAAGAAGGGAGCGATGAATTCCGGGAAAACAAGCTCCGTTTCCATTCCTGCCTCCCAGGCATTCACCGGGTCCATCCGCCGGCTGATCAGTGTTTCGAACGTTCCCCCAAGGCTTAACCTGAGCATTTCTGCCCCTCCAAAAATATTGTTGTTGCTGAATGTGGCCGAAAATCCCGGTCCGGCAAAATTGGTGGACTTACTCACGCCCCTGATTTCAGCACCAATCGACTTCCTTTTCACCGGGGAAAGCAAAATACGCAAATCCAGATAATTATTGTGATCGTCGGATGGGGAAAACTCTCCGGTCGGTCCGCCTGACAAACTGCCCGGGGGTGGTTCCGGGCCCAAACCAGACTGGGAAAAACGGAAATTCACAAAACGGAATACTCCCAGCCCCATAAGCTTGCCCAGACTCTGGTCGTGGCTTTCCACATCGTATAGCCGGCCCCTTTCAAGCATGACGGAGGCAGCGAACAATTCCGGCCGGAATTGCCCCAGCCGGTCCACCATATACATCCCGTCCCTGATCCGCAGGGTGTCTGCTGCATGGTCCCCCGGTGGCAGCTCTGTCAGGTAATCCGGGATGATGGTGATGTCTCCTATCCTGTATGCCCTTAAGGCCTGGGGCGGGATATCCCCCTTCAACCTCAGGTGCAGGTCCACCTCCCGCATTCCGGGGGTGGTGTCGGCAAGAAATATCAGGTAGTCCGGGTGAAAGTAAAAATAGCCCATGGCCTTCAGCTTGCGGTCGATCCGCTCCCGCTCTGCCTTCAAGGCATCCAGACGGTAAAGGGACCCGGGGAGCAGCGGGGTTTGACCGAGGATCTCATTGACCTGATCAGCCAGTTCTGAGTCATCGGTTAGCGGATGCACTTTTCGAATAACATAGGGCGTACTTAGCTGCACATGGTACTCCACAGCGGCAGTCCTATCCTTTTTACGGACCTGAAAAGACACCTCTCCGTCAAAATACCCCATATTGAAAAGGCGGTTCTCCATCACCCGTTTGCTGCGAAAAACGTCTTCCTCATCAAACAATACCGGAGGCCTCCCAAGACGGTTTTTCATGATGTGCCGAAGGCCTTTTCCCGAAGGTTCCCCCGCTGCATTATACAGCCAAAGCCTGGGGCGCCAGAAAAGGAACTTCTGGTTGGGAACCGGTCGTACCACCCGCTGCAGCTCTTTCTCCGGTTTTTCCGGAAGTTTTTCATCCGCATCTATCTTTATGGTGCTTCCGGTGTACAGCCGTTCCCCGTCCTCCAGGTAACGCAGGTTGGAGCAGGATGACAACAACACTGCACCCAGCAAAAGCAGGAACAAGCCGGCAAAGGCATTCCTTCTCCCGGCATTGTTGGTTCCATATATCCAATTACTCAGCCCCATGTTTTCTGGTTCATTGTAGTCTTAAAGCTCCGGGTCAACGGCAGGTTCTTCCCGTTTTAAAAATAATTCCCACAATTTGTTATAGGTTTTCACAAACTTCAATGCCACGCCGGTTTCAATGACCTGTCCTTCAAACAAGTCACCAAACTCCTTTTTCCGGAATCCTTTGATTACCAGACTTCCGTCGGGAGTCAGCAAGTATTCGATCGAAAAATCGCCGGCAATATCCCCTGCGGAGGTTTCCCTCCTTCGCTCATCCTCCAGCTCCACGTTCCCACCAACGGTCACCCTAATTCTTTCGTCAAGGAAATTCCGGCTTACCTCAATGTTAAGCTGCGTGGTGCCACCGTTCCCGTCATCCAGAAAATCCTCATGGCTTTGCAAATCGAACCGGATATCCACGCCACGAATATACTGCCCCGATAACCTGTTAAGCTGCTGGGAAAGCATCCTGCTGACGCTTGTACGGGCGGCTGCCTCCAGTCCGGGTCCCTCACCAACCGCGGCAAATGGGTTATCCGGGATGAAAGACTCGAGCATCAGCAGGGCAAAAACCTGCTTGTTACGCTCCGATTCGTCCCGGTTCAGCTCATTAATCCTGGTCTGAAGCCTCCCGTCCAATGCTCCCTGGTGTTCCGGGGGAAGCACAATTTCAAAGTCTATGTCGGGCTGGAGCATATTGCCCCTCATCTTTAGCAGCACCTGGAACGGGAATTGCTGTCTGAACCGCGGGTCATCCCCCCCGCCAGGCTGGTGTTCAAATAATTCCCTCACGGAAGTGCGGGTGGTATACACTGCAGTAATATCCACCACCGGGTCCATCAGGTTGCCGGTCCACACAATACTGCTGCCCCTGCGAATACTGAACTGCCGTCTGATTATATCGTAAAAGGTCAGCAGGTAGGTTCCTTCCGTCAGTTCATACCGACCCGCCAGGGAAATCCTCCCCCCGGGATCCGTGCTATAGGTCAGCAGTCCGCCTCCCCTGACCTGCAAAAAATCTCCTGCATATTCATCAATAACCACCCTTAGGTCCGCCGATGGATCTACCTCCACATTGATGCTTATATCCAGGTTGCGCAGAGCCGACATAAGCGGGTCCGCCTCCTGATGAACGCCTTCCACTGGCCAGACAAGGGCATCGCCCGGCGAGATGAAAGCCACGACACCCTCAGCACCGACAGCCTGGGGATCGGTTTGGGGAACGATCATATGAAAGAATGATCCTTCATTAAGGGAAAAGCGCCCATCCAACACAGGGGCCTCCAGGTTGCCCCTCAGCCGCAGGTTGCTACCCACAAGCAATCTTCCGGAGAACAAGGGGTTTTGCCCCGCCGGGATATTCATGGCCAGGAAATTGTTTGCAGTCAGTCCGAGGTCAAAACCAATGTCAGGCAATGCCGCAAGGTTCAGGGATCCATTCAGCCTGGCAGAATTGCCCGCCTCATCTGTCAGGGTAAAATTGCGGAACCGCACCGCACTGGGGTCGAATGATATTTCCTGCTGATCCAGATGGTATAAAACATTTGAAAAACTCACCCGGAAGGCCGTTTCCGCAAATCGCAACGAGCCTGAAAATTCAGGGTCAGCTGGATTGCCTTTGGCAAGCAGGCTTCCGGAGGCCGTGCCTTGCAATTCGCTTAGTTCCCCGAAAGTAAATGCTTCGAGGGTGGCAAGGTCCAGACTGGTCAATTCAAGGTCAAGCATGAAGTCTTCCTCGCCGGCGGCCGCGTTGTAAAAACCGGAAAGTTCCAGTTGGTTCCCATGTCCATGAACCGAGGCTGAGAAACGAAACAACGACAGTTCCTCGCTTTCCACATCCAGGCGGATATCGCCGAGGGGGTCGCCCTTGAAAGCCAGCTGTCTGATCTGTATCGCTGCATTGATTGAAGGAGAGGAAAGCACATCAAAAATCGTGAGCTGTCCATCGATTATCCCGGCAGCCATTGGGAGCCCATCCGACGGAAAAAAGTTTTCGATACTGAAATGATCAAACACCAGTTCCAGTGGCGGATTTGCATCGGCCTGTTGCACCAGATCGTCCGAAGGCGACCCCTCTGTCAGTTGCATCACATCGTCCAGGGACAGGGCAGATTCATCCTGCAATGAGGTCCGCGCCAGGCTGCTCTGAACCAGCAGGGAACTGCCTTCCCTGCTTATTTCAAGCTTGTCTACCAGCAGTAAACCAGTTCCATAGCCAATGGTATTCCCTTCCGCGATGGCCCACTCCTCCCCGTTGAGAATCAGGTCCCTGTCAAAGGATGTCACCAGCATCCCTTCATCGGAGTTCATTCTGCCTCCCAGTTGCAACCACCGCTCCTGCTGCACATCATCGAAGCCAAGGGAGAATGCCAGCTCATTCCCGGTGAAACGCCCATCCAGCAATATGTTATATACCTCCAGTCCGAAACCTTCAAAACGGGAAATCCCCAGGTGGACATCCATCACACCCGGAACCGTATTGGAGCGGACGTCCATCCCGGAAAAATCCATGCCATCATATACCAGAGATGGAACCAGCGCGTCGAGCGAGAAAATACCCGATTGTCTGTCAAAACCACTTCGAATAGAAAATGCTTCAAATGATTGCAGGTCTGGGAATAACACATCGGTATACCAGGACGATGGCAATACGTGTAGTTCCAATGAAAATGCCGGGTTCTCTTCTTCACCATGGGGTTTGTTCAGGTTATCCGTCGGATGGGGACCTGCCAATACAGCACCGTTTTGGTGTACAGGGCCTGCCGGGTCTCTGTCGTCCTGGCTTGCCAGGTCCATATACTGGTTCATCTGGGCTGAAAGCACTGCGGGAATTCCCGCCGGGGAAATATTGCCAGCGTAAACGGCCCGGAAAATCCGCGAATGGATATCCACCTCAAACACCTTCTCATCCCGACCGTTTACCTCTCCTGAACTGGCCGTGATCACAAGGGAATCCAGGGAATAATTCCGCTGGTAAGCCTCCAGCCTGCTACGGTCAAACCGGATATGCCCGTCCAGGAAGTCCGGTTGCGTCAGACGGAGATCCGCATGCATACGGGTGGAAAACACGAGGGTGTCTGATGTCAGGCCCAGGGCGTGTGCATTCAGGCGATCTATTTCCCATGTACTTTCCAGGGCAGGAATTCCGGGTCCGACGATATACCTGTTGGAAGCGGTAAATGATAGATGCTCATCCCTGTATGCCAGGTCAGCATCCAAAACCTGCCCCCTGAAGCGTCCCCCGAGTGCAAGTCCCCTGTAATTATACCCGTTTATGACCGCTTCCCCGATGGAGGCACTGAATTCCGCATCGGCAGTTTCGGGTTTCAGGCCACTGCCTTTTGCATTCAGCGTGGCGGTGACATTTCCAAACAATTCGGGCATTCCCAGCAGAAGTCCGGCCTGCACGTCATCCAGGCTTGCGGTGACGCTGTAAACAGGCTGGTCCTGGTCCCGGTAAAATCCGCTTAGTACAACACTTCCCAGGTCGGAGCTCAGTGAAAGGCCAGCATCAAGGCCTGCGAGACTCCCATTAAAGTTTGCCAGGACTTCCATGGTGTCCGGAGGGGTCATTTCGGCAGGCACCCATGCTTTGATCAGCGGCCATTTGAACACCTTGGGGCCGGTTACCAGTGACATCTCCGGAATATCTGCAACCAGAGCAGCCATATCGGGCAATCCGCGCAAGCTTCCGTTGACAGACATGGACAGGGCCCCGGGAATGTCTATGCGTGCCCCTTCAATCTGCAGATCGTTGATACGTCCGTGAAAATGTCCGACAGCGCTAAGGGACTCCACATTTACCGGGAGCGAAACACCGGCTTCCTCCAGCAGAGCGGACAGGTCGGCACCCAACCGCATTTGGTTCAAGCGGAAGTCTACAGGCACGGGACCAAGGTTCTCCAGGTCCGGGTTCAGTGGATCCATTCCGACACCCAGAGACGCCTCCACTCCAGACATATCTGTTTTAAGAAACAGATCGTCAATGCTTAAGGCATCCTTTCCAAGGTTCACCCTCCCGGAAAAACGGTCCAGTCTGAAGCGGCCCGGGAGGTCTGCGGCAATATTTTTCAAAAACAGGGAGAGGGTGTCTTTGGAAAGGAGCAGGTCCTGCAAGCTTAATTGCAGACCGGAAATACTTATGGGAAAGTCCGTCCCGCATACGGTGGCCGCAAATTCCCGAATATCCAGTCCTTTGATTTTGAGATCAAGGTCAGGCAAGGCCGGGGGCGCAGGTTCGGGTTCCGGCCTGGGCACAGCAGGACTGCTGATCACTGCCTGAAGGCGGGCATCTGAAAGGAAGGTGTCCCCGAAATGAAAGCCCGTAAACCCCGGGTACACCAATGGCAAGCTCGTAGAAAAATTGGCGAATGAGAACCTGAGGTCAATCCCGTCATGGTGGTCGGCATACCTCA
>SLNU01000048.1 GCA_007132865.1 Bacteroidales bacterium
ACGACAACCCAAAAACAGCCCTTTGGCTGTTCGAGAAAGGCGTGGAACTGGATCCTGAAAATGTAAGCTACCTTTGCCTGCTGGCCAATACCCGCTTTGCGCTGGGCATGAATCCCGAAGCTGCCGCGGCTTACGAAAAGGCCCTTGAGATAGACCCGAACGACCCGGATACCTGGCTGGAATACGCGGAGATAACCGCCAACAATGGCCATAAGGAAGATGCCATTGAGATCATGAAGAGGGCACTGGAAGCCATCCCCAACCACAGCCTGCTGACCTATCACCTGAGTGCCTACCTGTTCCTCAACGGAAGGGAAAAAGAAGGCAGCTATTACCTCGAGGAGGCCCTGATAAAAGATTTTGCGGAGCACACCACCATGTTGGAGAAATTCCCGGGTCTGCTGCTCATGCAATCCTTTACCGATACAATTGAACAGAACCAGCCCTGAAACCAATGGAGCTGAAACAAATCCCTTACAGAGAAGTCAAACCGAGGAAAACCGGTATCACCATGGTGATGGACAAAGGTTTGAGCTTACGCCAGGGAGAGGACCTGGTTGAAACCGCCGGACACCTCGTGGATTTTGTCAAACTTGGCTTTGGGACCTCCTATGTTTCCCCGGGGGTCAGGGAAAAGGTCAGGCTCTACCAGCAGCACGGGATCAGGGTATTTGCCGGTGGCACCCTGTTCGAGGCCTTTGTTGTCAGGGGACAGGCAGAGGATTATTTCCGGTACATCGATTGGATCGGACTGGATGCTGCGGAGGTGTCGGATGGATCCATGAAGATGCACCACGAGGAAAAATGTGCCTTCATAAGCAGGCTGTCCAAAAACCGCATGGTCCTTTCCGAGGTGGGCGCCAAGGAGGCAGATGTTGTGCTGGACCACCAAAGCTGGATCCGGCAGATGAATGGGGAGCTGGCAGCAGGAAGCAGCTATGTGATCGGGGAGGCCAGGGAAAGCGGAACCGTGGGAATCTTTGAATCCACCGGCAAGGCAGACACCTCGCTGATTGGGGACATACTGGCGGCCGTTCCATCAGAAAAGATTATTTGGGAGGCACCGCTGAAGCCACAGCAGGTCTGGTTCATCAAGCGGATTGGTCCGACCGTGAACCTGGGCAACATTGCACCGGCAGATGCCGTCCCGCTGGAAACCCTAAGGCTGGGCCTGCGCGGGGACACCTTTTTCGATGTACTCCCGGAAGAGCTCCAACATCTTAAGTTATGAGTCAGCGAAGTTTCCCCCAATACCTTCTGATCGCTGCCCGCGGGATGGGAATGGGGGCTGCCGACGTGATCCCGGGCGTTTCCGGGGGAACCATCGCGCTTGTGACCGGGATCTACGAAGAGCTCATCCAGAGCATCAAATCCGTCAACGCAGAGTTTCTCAGAATCCTGTTCTCCCAAGGCATCCGACCGGCATGGGCCCATATCAACGGCACATTCCTGCTTTCTTTGCTGGCCGGAATTTTCATAAGCCTCATCACACTGGCCAGGGGGATCTCCTTCCTGCTTTCGAACCACCCCATGCTGGTCTGGGCCTTTTTTTTCGGACTCATTGTCGGATCGGCCATTTACGTAAGCCGGAAGATCAGCAGATGGACCCCGCATGGGGTGCTTATGCTGCTGGGAGGTACGGCCCTGGCCTATTACATCACCATTTCCAGTCCCGCCACCTCCACAGATGCCCTGTGGTTTGTATTTGTTTCAGGGAGTATCGCCATTTGTGCGATGATCCTCCCGGGAATCTCCGGCAGTTTTATCCTGCTGCTGCTCGGCAAGTATGCCTTCATGATGGAAGCCCTGAAAGACCTGAAAGTGGTCATACTGGGGGTATTCGGTCTTGGATGCGTGGTCGGGATCCTGGGTTTCTCCCATGTGATTTCCTGGTTGTTCAAAAAACATCCCAATGCCACAATGGCCCTGCTGTCAGGGTTCATGATCGGCTCGCTCAACAAACTCTGGCCCTGGAAGGAGGTGATCGAACACAGGCAAAACAGCCACGGTGAATGGGTGCCCTTCATAGAGCGGAGCATCAGTCCGGGCAGGTACCAGGACTTGTTACAGTCAGACCCCATGTTGTGGCAGGTGGGTCTGTGTGCCATGGCCGGCCTGGCCCTTATATTCGTTTTCGAGTGGGTGGGCAGGAGCAGGGCACAGGATCTAAACCACTAAGCACCTATGGCAGCTGTTTACGGACTCATCGGTTATCCGCTCTCCCACTCCTGGTCCGCCGCCTATTTTACAGAAAAATTCAACAGGCAAGGCATCCGGGGGGCGACCTATGTCCCCTTCCCGCTGAAAGACATCGGCGAACTACCCGGGCTGGTGCGGCAAACGCCCGGACTCCGCGGACTGAATGTTACGATCCCTTACAAGGAGAAGGTGTTGGACTACATGGACGAGCTGTCAGAAACCGCCCGTTCCATCGGCGCGGTAAACACCATCACAATCAGTCACCGGCAAGGAAACATCTTGCTGAAGGGAGACAATACCGATGCTTTCGGTTTTGAAAAAAGCCTGGAGGAGAACGGGATCCTGTCAAAGGGCAAGGATCCCGCAAATAGCGGGGTGCTGGCCCCCAGCGGAGCAATGGTCCTGGGCACCGGCGGGGCGTCCCGCGCCGTTCGTCATGTGCTGGAATCCCATGGGTGGAACGTACTGCTTGTCTCCAGGTTCCCGAAGAAAGACCGGGCCGTCTCCTATGACGCACTCCGCAGAAGCCATTTCCAGGACTGCAGGCTGATCGTTAACACTACGCCGCTTGGCATGTATCCGGAGGTCGAAGGCTGTCCGCCCATCCCTTATGAATACCTGAGCGGGGACCACATCCTTTATGACCTGGTCTATAACCCGGAGCACACCCGATTCCTGGAAATGGGAAAGAAAGCAGGATGCAGGACGATTGGCGGACACCGCATGCTGGTGCTGCAGGCCGAAAGGTCCTGGGAAATCTGGAACCGCTGACACCCGCCCTGCCCGGTTTTCGCACGTCCTACTGCCCGGTCCGCCACCTCACCACCCGGACCACCCGGAGGCCCGCCACCTCACCACCCGGACCGCCACATCACCACCCGGACCGCCAGCCCCTGAACAGCCCTGACCTACATCCGCTCCGGCACGTCAATGCCAAGCAAAGCCATCCCGTTGCCGATTGCCGTGGCTGTCAGCTGTGCCAGCTTCAGGCGGAAATCACTCAGCCGGGTGTCTGGCTCATTCAGGACCGAATACTCGTGGTAGAACTGGTTGAACTCCTTGCAAAGCTCGTACACATAATTGGCGATTTTGGCCGGACTAAGCTCTTCGGCTGCTTCCATCACGCAGGCAGGAAAAGCAAAAAGGGTTTTCAGCAATGCGATTTCCTTTGAATTGATCTGTGCAGGATCCGGGGCCGGGTCAATCGCATCCAGGCGGGCCTGGCCGGCAGTCCGCAAAATGGAGCGGATGCGGGCAAATGTGTATTGTATAAACGGACCGGTATTGCCGTTGAAGTCGATGGATTCTTCCGGATTGAACAACATGTGCTTCTTCGGGTCCACCTTCAGAATGAAATACTTCAGCGCACCCAGTCCGATTACATGATAAAGCCGCTCCTTCTCCTCCTCAGAAAAATCATTGGTCTTGCCAAGTTCCTCGGTGGTCCGGCGGGCCGTTTCAAACATATCATCCATCAGGTCATCGGCGTCCACCACGGTGCCTTCCCTTGACTTCATCTTGCCCCCGGGAAGCTCCACCATCCCGTAACTAAGATGGTAAATGGAATCGGCAAAGGGTTTGCCCAGTTTTTTCAGTACCTTTTGCAGTACATCAAAGTGGTAGTTTTGCTCATTGCCGACCACATACACCATTTTCCGGGGCTTGAAATCATCGTACCTGAGCTGGGCGGTGCCCAAATCCTGCGTCATATACACGGAAGTCCCGTCAGCCCTCAGCAGCAACTTTTCATCCAGGCCCTCATCCGACAGGTCCGCCCAAACCGACCCATCTTCCTTTTTATTAAGCAATCCATTTCGGAGCCCTTCCAGGACCAATTCCTTGCCCAGCAGGTAGGTATCCGACTCATAATATATCTTGTCAAATGACACTCCCAGGCGCTGGTAGGTGATGTCGAAACCCTTGTATACCCAGCCATTCATTTTTTCCCAGACCGAAAGGGTTTCCGGGTCCTTCATCTCCCACTTGCGCAACAATTCCTGTGCTTCCACCATCAGGGGGGCCTGCCTGCGGGCCGCTTCCTCATCCAGGCCCTTATTGAGCACCAGATCCCGTGCCTGCGCCTTCAGTTCGGCCTCAAACCGCACGTAATACTCACCCACCAGCTTGTCCCCCTTTTTACCAGAAGTCCCGGGGTTTTCCCCATTGCCGAACTTCATCCAGGCCAGCATGGACTTGCATATATGGATGCCGCGGTCATTGACCAGGTTCACCCGCACCACTTTGTGCCCGGCACCCTCCAGTATCCTCGCCACCGAATAACCCAGCAGGTTGTTTCGGATATGGCCCAGGTGCAGGGGCTTGTTTGTATTGGGAGAGGAGAATTCCACCACCACCGGGGCATTCCCGGAATCCGGCTGAAGTCCGAATTCGCTGCGGTTCATCTCTTTCTTCAGAAACGCCAGCCAGTAAGACGGCTTCAGGGAAAGGTTCAGAAACCCCTTGATCACATTAACGGAGGCAAGCTCTTCCACCTGTTTTAACAAGGCTTCTCCTATGATTGCAGCACACTGCTCGGGTGATCGGCGCAAGGCCTTCACAAAAGGGAACACCACCAGGGTAAAGTCCCCTTCAAACTCCTTGCGGGTCTTTTGCAGTTCAATACCTACGGGAGGAAACGCTTGTCCGGTTTCCTTCAACAGGATCCCGGAAACGGCTTCTGCGATCTTCTTTTCAATGTCCATCAGCATGATTGTTTATTGTTGTTCAATCCCTGCACTCCATCCTAAGTCCATGGCACGAAGCTTGTACGGATAAATCTGCACAAAAACATGCGCTCCTTAAGCAGCATTCGGCCCGGGCTGCAAAATTAGTGTTTTTTAAAAAGTAAATCCCTGAATTGGTTAACTTAGCAAACCAAAAGGCATGCAAATGAATACCAGGATATTTCCCTTTGCAATCTCATTAATTATTGTCGGATTGTTGTCCTGTACCGGGTCCGGTCAGCAGGACCACGAAGCATCGGCATCCGGTGAAGACCGCCAGGAAAGGGCCCGGGTCCCGGTATTCAATGCCGATTCTGCCTTTGCCTTCATAGAAGCCCAGGTGGGTTTCGGTCCCAGGGTCCCCAATACCCCGGCCCATCAGGCTGGCGGGGACTATCTTGAAGAGACCCTTGGCCGGTTTGCCGACACATTATATATACAGGAGGCCCGGGTAAGGGCATTTGACGGCACCGTGCTGAACATCCGCAACATCATCGGCGCTTTCCAGCCCGAAAGGCGAAACCGCATCCTGCTTTGTGCACATTGGGACAGCCGTCCCTTTGCCGACTGGGATGAAGACCCGGCCAATCATTACACCCCGATAGACGGGGCCAATGACGGGGCCAGCGGGGTTGGGGTATTGCTGGAGATCGCCCGTCACCTAAGTGAGCATCCGACAAGACCGGGCATTGACATTGTGTTTTTTGATGCTGAGGATTACGGCAAGCATGAGGCGGCCACAGGGGCAGACGGGGATACCTGGGCGCTGGGTGCCCAGCACTGGGCGAGAAGTCCGCACAAATCTGACTACCAAGCCAATTACGGCATTCTGCTGGATATGGTGGGTGCCGCGAATGCCACCTTTAAAAAGGAAGGCTTTTCCATGCTTTTTGCGCCCGGGGTGGTCAGGAAGGTTTGGGAAACGGGACAGCGTATCGGATACGGAAGTTACTTCCTGAACCAGGAAGGCACCTATGTGACAGATGACCATTTTTATGTGAACGAAATCCGGAATATTCCCACCATAAACATCATTCATTTAGATGATGGAACACCGCACGGGTTTTTCCCGCAGTGGCACACCGTGAATGACCGCATTGAATTCATCGATAAGGGTACGTTAAAGGCAGTCGGACAAACCGTTCTGACGGTGATTTTTGAGGAGTAAACCCTGTGGGTATAAATAAAGTGGCAAGGGGGTAAAAAAACCAGGAAAAATAGTTATGTTTCAATTTTTTTGTATTTTAGCACCTTGAAAAATGGGCCCTCAAGGGGTCGGGGAACTGAGGGAGAGGTGGCCGAGTGGTCGAAGGCGCACGCCTGGAAAGTGTGTATCCGCCAAAAGCGGATCAAGGGTTCGAATCCCTTTCTCTCCGCCAATTATCCACCAAACCAAAAGCGATAATTCTCAATTAATCAATTAACGTTTAAAACAAAAACCAACTGAATCCATTATGAAAAAATTATTCGTCTTTCTAACAGTAGCAGGGATGCTTGCCTTTGGAATGAATACCAT
>SLNU01000041.1 GCA_007132865.1 Bacteroidales bacterium
ACAAGGCTGTCGGCCTCTCCTTTCAACAAATGTTTGGCAGCCAGATTCCCGAACAGCAGGCGGCGGTGTGGGACCGAGAACAGGGCCACCACCAGCGCATTGCTTTTCATCGTGGCCTGGTCCAGTTCTGCTGACCATTTTTTTAATATGGAGTCGGATGGGGTCATTTGGTTTTCAGCTTGTCATTTGGTCAATATGTACTTCAAGGGTGTAGAGGTCAGGGATCAGTGTTACCATCGGATCGCCGGTGACCACTTCCTGTCCGCCATGCCGGAAAGCTTGTCCGCCTACGAGCACCGGAATTTCCGGAAAGCTTTGCCGGACCTCCTGTAGCATTCTTTTCAGGTCGGGGATATGGAAGTAAATACTGGCAGACAACGCAAAAAGATCGGGTTGCACTTTTCCGGCGTAGATGATCAGGTCCCTCACGGGCACATTGGACCCCAGGAAAAAGCTGTCCCACCCCTTCATCTCAAAAACATCTGCCACCATTTTCACACCAATTTGGTGCAGCTCATTCTCCACGCAGGCCAGCATCACCTTTTTCTTTATTCTGGATCTGGTCACCAGGAAGGGGAACAACTCATTCATGATGGCTTCCGAAACCGAAGTGGCCAGATGCTCCTCGGCCACAGTGATCCGGTTGTTCTCCCACAGCTCGCCAACCCCGTAGAGGGCGTGCTTAATAAGCTCCTCGTAAATGGTTTGTACCGGGATGTCTTTCTCGAGCAGTTCCCTTACCATACGGGAGCTTGCCATGCGGTCGCCGGCCAGGAGCGACTCCCGGAACAATTCCTTTATTTTCGGATCAGGGAGTTTTTCCATCGCATTGTATTGAAATAATGCGATGGTAAGATACAAAAAGACTTAGGAAATACAAGATGGTCCCGGCCAATAATTTTTGGGCATCCCGCTACTTATAGGACATTCAGCATGCCGTCCCTCAGTTTTCCAAGCCTGTAGCCAGACTTTTCTGAAAGTGCATTTAGTCGATTAAAGCGTTTTTTGTAGCGCTCAAAGACCTGATCAACATTGTTTGTGCCTGGGTCCGGCCGGCCGGCTTGCCCTAAATAACATTCGAAAAAGCCAAGGGTAAAAAACCATTGCATCAGCTCTTCAAAATGTTCCTTGCTGTAATACCAGACATTGTTGTATTGGTTGACCCCCAGAAACTCCTGCACCACTGGATCAGAAAGCAGGCTTTCTGTAATCGGAATTGCTGTTTCATGGGTTGCGGGGTCTTCCTCGGACTGATGCTCCGGGCGGGTGAAGAGGGCCGGGCCGTATTTTGAGATGATCCTGACCAGCAGGATGTCGCGCCGGATCCCGTCCGCACCCTTCCCGGATGCCTGAAAAATTTGCTGCAACGGCCATTGCATTCTGAACGGCCATTGCATTCCGGAGGTGCTGTCCGTTTCCGCCTGCTCCGTTGCGCCTTCACCGGGGTCTTTGATTGCAGCCAGTGCGTAAGAGGCCATCAGTATGGAAAGGTTCTCCCGGCTGCCTTCCAGCCGCACGCAGGGTTCCGGTCCGATGGGGGTATCCATGCTGGCCAATCCTTTGCCAGGTTCCGGCCCGGTGGTCTCCGTGCCGGCCGACCCGATGGCGGGTTCCGGTCCGGGCGCCACCCCGCCGGCCTTCATCCGTTCCCTGCCGGACTGCATCCGTTCCCTGCAATGCAGCATGCCCTTCCGGGCAGCCCCGACCATTGCGCCGAAGGCTTCGGCAGCCTGCCCGGCATCCCCGGGCATGTCCAGGTCGCTGAAAGCCTCCTCAGCAAAAGTCCGGTGACGCTCAATCAATGCAGGCACATTCTCGTCGTTTAGCGACAGATTCTCAAATAGCTTCGCAAAAGCCTCATAGGTGGCTTTGAGCCGGAGGTGGTCCAACTCCCGCACGATACTGTCCGTACCATGTCCCCCAAGTTTGTGATGCAGGCGCTCCAGGACATTGCCTTCCTGTTCCGGTTTTTCAAATCCCAGGAAAACCCGGTATTCAAACCCCTGTAGTTGCCAGGGAAAGCCTTCCCGGTGAAGCTCACTCCCTCTTCGGATGTATTCCAGCCGGCTGATCTGTTCCGTGAATACGTAATATGCCTGGTCATTGTTTTCCAGTCTGAGTGCCTCCCCCAGGCTTACCGCCGCCGTTTGTTTTTGACCACCTGAACGGACCAGCTTGGGCGTGGACGCCTTCAGCCTTCCCGTGGCCCTTTCGTACTTGTTGTTGAACAGGACCAGGGCGGCTTCGTTGCCTGACCGGTTGCTGAAGGCGAATACGTTCTCATTTACCTTCCCTGAGGAGTCAAGGAAGTTAAACTGGTAGAACTGGTCTACCTCACTGAAAAGGTACCGCTTCTTCAACAATGGGAACACCTCCCGCTGGTGCCGGTCAATCAGGGCCTGGTCAGGTGCTTCATTGTAATAGGCCCTCTGGTATTCCATGCCGTATTTCTCTGTATACCCTTCGACCTGTCCGTGTGCGAACATGGGCAGTCCGGGCAGGGTCGCCATCATGATGCACACCCCGAAGTACCTGTCTCCATTGCCGAATTGCCGGATGGCGGTCTCCTCATCCGGGTTGCTCATGAAATTCACATAGCGTTTCAGGATCTCGGGTTCAAACTCAAGCGTGTTGGAGATCAGCTCCCGGTATTTGGCATTTTCCTCATTCTTCATCATATGCATGAAGGCCGAGTTGTATACCCGGTGCATGCCCAGGGTCCGTACAAAGTAGCCCTCCATGAGCCAGAATGCTTCTGCCAGCAGCAATGTGTCGGGCATCTCGGCATTCATACGGTCCACCACCTCCCTCCAGAACTCCACCGGGAACATTTCGTCAAATTCTTTTTGGCTCATGGCGTGGTCAGCCCTGGAGGGGATGTCCCCACCGGATCCGGGCCTGGGATACCACAGGCGGGAAAAATGTTTCTTTGCCAGGGTCATGGCCGCATCGAAGCGGATAATGGAAAAACGTCGGGCCACATCCATGATCTTTCCGATCACCGCCTGCCGTACCTCCTGCTTCAGCATGTCGAGCTGGGCCGTATCGTTCCAGGGCATATTGGTGCCGTCGTTGCCGTGGTAGATATACCTTAAGTCATCGAACCGCTTGTCGTGCCGCTGGAACACCACGGCAGCATCCGACCGGGAGTAATATCCATCCTCTATCCGGATCTCAATGTCGGGATGGTCGCTGAGGTTCTCCCCGGTGAAACGGTAAGCCGGGAAAGGCGAGTGGCGGGATTGTATGAAGAAATCCGGACGGTCCACCATCCACTTTGAATATAGTCCGGTATGGTTTGGCACCATGTCGCTGGCTAGCCTTAGGCCGCGCTCCCTGGCCCGGTGGTTCAGGTCCTCGAAGGCAGACTCCCCACCCAGGTCGGCGGCAATCTCGTAGTCATAGAGGGAGTAGGCCGACGACACGGCATCGGGGTTGCCCGTCAAATGCTTGATGCGCCGGGAGGCATTGCTCCTTTCCCAGATGCCGATCAGCCAAAGCCCGTTGAAGCCCCATGCCGCCAAGGTGTCCAGTTCCTGGTCAGGCACCTGGTCCAGCGTGGAGATCCTCCTCTCGTACTTTTTGGACAGCTGGTTCAGCCATACATAGGCGTTTTTGGCCATCAGCACCACCTTGGGCATCCAGTGGGTGTCAGGCGTGAAGTGTTCATACTCCTCATAGGAACGGATGGCATCATCAGAAAGCTGGTAGCCGGATCTGCCCAGTGTGGGTCCGCCACCTGCCGACTGTCCCTTGTATTGCGGCACCATGGTTGGGGCAGCATGTCCGCCTCCACCCTCCATCCGGATATCCTCCCTGATCAGGTCCTTGCCTTTGAGGACCCATCTAATCATGGATTCAGGCAGCCAGGGCTTCCAATGCTGCAGGATATAGTCCAGCTGGGCGTGGATGTCGCCTGGCATCATCAGGAAAGGCGTTTTCATAAATGTCACCACATCCACCTTGTCCGGTCCGAAACCCGGCTGCCTTGCGAACCATTTTTCCAGGGAGGCAATAAGCTCTTCGTAGGATGCCTTGTCTGATAAACTGTCCGTGTCAAACAGCTCTTCAAGTTTCTTGTTGGCCGGATTCTCATTGGAAAGGCCCAGCATCAGCGACTCTTCCAGCACGAGGGAGGCGTGGCTGCGCTCAGGGGTTTCGCCTTTCAGGTATTCCGCTGCACTGGTTTTTCCCTGGAAGACATTCACCGGCGGGAAAGCCGAGGTGAAGTCCAGCAGGGTCTTTTCGAGTTGTTCTTTGCCCAGTTGCTCTTGCAGCCATTCCAGGCACTGGCCAAGCACTTCCGGGCCGTTCTCCTTCTCGTAGGCCCTGAGGATAAAATGGCAGGCCTCATCGAGTATGCCTGCAGCGTTCAATTCACCAGGGAAGACCTGGGTTTCCGGTCCGCGGTCCTTGTTCATTTTATGGGCCAGGAGCCTGACGGCGTAAAAATTGCCAAAGACCAGCTTGCCGTCATTGCTGAACAAAGTCTCGCCAAGCTGGTACTTTTCACGTGCCTTGCGGGAAACATGCAGTTCCCAAGGGTGATTGGCATGTTCCAAGGGGTGATTGACATGTTTTGCTCCTGTGGTGTCCATAAGCGTTATCGGTTTAATCGTTGAGCTCCCAGCTGGCCCCGTCCTTGCCATCCCTGACACGAATCTTCAAGCCATCCAGCGTATTCCGGATCTGGTCGGAAGTGTCCCAGTCTTTCTTCAACCTTGCCTGTTGGCGCATATCCAGAACCATACCCATCAGCCCGTCAACAACCCGCCCATACTTTTGACTGCCTCCTTCCTGCTCTGACAAGCCGCATATTTCGTCCAGAAACACCCGGAACGTGCTTCTAAGGCTTTCCAGATCAGATGCATTCAGGTGATCTTTTTTGTCGGATACGGAATTGATAATGCGCACGGCCTCAAAAAGCTGGGCGATGGCCACCGGGCTGTTGAAGTCGTCGTTCATGGCCTCGTAGCACTTGACGGAAATGGACGAGATATCCACCGTCGATTTTTCTGCGGGCTGCAGGGCCTGCAGGGTTTCCCGGGCCTGCAGCAGTCTTTTCAAGCCTTTTTCTGCCGCTTGCAGGGCCTCATTGCCGAAGTCAAGCGTGCTGCGATAATGGGCCTGGAGGATAAAGAAGCGAATGGTCATCGGATGGTAGGCCTGTTCCAGGGCAGGGTGATCCCCGCTGAAGACCTCGCGCAGGTTGATGAAATTGCCCAGGGAGCGTCCCATTTTTTTCCCGTTGATGGTGATCATGTTGTTGTGCAGCCAGTACCTGACCGCATCCTTGCCGTTGGCGGCATTGGACTGGGCGATCTCGCATTCGTGATGCGGGAACAGCAGGTCCATCCCGCCGCCGTGGATGTCGAACACTTCTCCCAGGTATTTGGTGCTCATGGCTGAGCACTCCAGGTGCCATCCCGGAAAGCCTGTGCTCCAGGGAGACGGCCAGCGCATGATGTGTTCCGGACTGGCTTTTTTCCACAGCGCGAAATCCACGGCATTGCGTTTTTCATCCTGTCCCTCCAGCTCCCGGCTGCTGGCCATCATGTCTTCAATCTGCCGCCCGCTAAGCCTTCCGTAGCTATGTTTTTCATGGTATTTTACCACGTCAAAGTACACCGAGCCATTCACCTCATAGGCAAAGCCTGACTTAAGGATGTCCTTCACCATTTCGATCTGCTCGATGATGTGCCCCGAGGCCTGTGGTTCAATGTTTGGTCTGAGGACGTTCAGCCTGCCCATGTCATCGTGGTAACGGTTGGTATAATGCTGCACCACCTCCATGGGCTCCAGCTGCTCCAGGCGGGCCTTTTTCAGGATCTTGTCTTCTCCCTCGCTGGCATCGTTCTCCAGGTGCCCCACATCGGTAATGTTGCGCACGTAACGAACCTTGTAGCCAATGTGTTGCAGGTAGCGGTAGACCAGGTCAAAGGTGATCGCGGCCCGGGCATGTCCCAGATGGGCGTCGCCGTAGACCGTCGGACCACAGACGTACATCCCGGTGAAAGGGGGGTTTAATGGCTGGAAACTTTCCTTTTTGCGGGTCAGGGAATTGTAGACAGTCAGGTCCGCGGCCACATTTTTAATAGACATGGTGAAATGATTAAAAGCTTGTTTTTCGCCCGGGAAATCCGGTCCTGATCTGCAAAGATAAAAAAACCTTTCGGGAAAGATTGGCGGCTATTCAGGCCAGGCCAGCCTCCTTCAGTACTTTCACAGCCTCCTTGTACCCCAGTTCAAAAATCTCGTCAGCCTTGGCCACTGACAAGAGGCTGAACTGATCAAGTCCGGCCGGTTCAATATAGATGTCGCAGTCCTTTTCCTTGTTCACCGCCTGGTACCTGACCGATATATGGAAGGTGCGCTCTGCGATCTTACGGAGGTTGCCCAGCTCTTTTGCAAACCCTATCGGAT
>SLNU01000033.1 GCA_007132865.1 Bacteroidales bacterium
ATCATGGTCGGATAGTTCCCTAAGCACCCCGATTCTCGCCCCACTGAGACCATTCTTATCCAGAAATTGCTGATAGTCGGATAAGGCCCTGCCCTGAGCATGTTCTGTGAGCGGATCCTCCGGATCCATTCCTGCCATTACCTCCATCACCCTTGTGGCATCCTCCACGGTCCGACACATGGGTCCGACCACATCATTTCTCAAAAACAGCGGCACAATGCCGCTTCGGCTGATCAAACCAAGCGTGGTCCTGAAGCCGACAAGCGCACAATGCGAGGATGGCCCCCTTATGGAGTTGCCCGTGTCGGTGCCCAGTCCGACTGCACCGAAATTGGATGCGATGGCGGCAGCGGTTCCACCGCTGGATCCCGCAGGCACATACTCAAGATTGTAGGGATTGCGGGTGGTCCCATATGTGGAGCTTTCGGTGTGCATGGGTGAAAAGGCCCATTCTGCCATATTTGATTTTGCAAGAACAATAGCCCCCGCATCTACCAGGCGCTGAATGATTGGCGCATCCTTGTCCGGTATGAAATCCTTCAATGCAAATGCACCTGCCGTCGTGGGCATTCCCCTGGTATTGATGTTGTCTTTTACCACTATTGGGATGCCATGAAGCGCTCTCAATTTACCGGTTTTTTGATATTCAGCATCTAGTTGTCTGGCGATCGAAATGGCCTCGCTATTGATTGTTGTAATGGAATTGATTTGTTCATCAAACCCATCAATGCGACTTAAATAGGCAACGGTTAACTGTTCTGCAGTAAACCTCCCCTCTTTATATGCTTCATGAATATCCCCAATGGTTAGTTCCGAAAGGTCTGGTGGATCTATCTCTTTTTGATTGCGACATCCTCCGATCCCAAGAATCAATACCATAATTAAGATAATTTTACTGGTCATTTTGCGTCGGTTTTTATAGTTGGCACAATTAACGCTGGTATGGGTGTCACAGAGTTTTCTGCATCCAAATTATATCAAATTGCTTATTGTTTTTTTTAATGATTCCTTCAAATTCCCCACATTTCCTGAAGCCATTTTTTGAGTGAAACGCAATACTTTCCTCGTTGACTGAAGCAATATTTGCTAAAATATTTTTTATTCCTTTTATGCGTGCTTCTGCTTCTAATTTGTTTAGAGCACTTTTCCCGATGCCTTTCCCTTTATAGTCTTTGTCGATAAAATAAGTAATAACCCCTGTTTCATTAAAAGTTGAAAGCGGATTGTATGAATTAAGAAAACAGAATCCAATAAGTTTCTCTTCATTTTTAATCGCGAATGCAGGAAAACCGGCAGCAATCTCTAAGAATTTATCATAATAGTCGTATGAAACTTGTTCTTCTGGATATGCCGCATAGCTATTCTTAATGTAAAAATTAAAAATATCAATGACCTCGGTTCTATGTTCTTTTGACAATCGTTCAAAAGATATGTTCATGATCTTAGTATTTGATGTTCATTAGCCGCTGACCTTGAAGCCGAGGAGGCTGCTATTAATGCGTTGTTTTATAAGTATTGCAGGGCATATAATGCCATTGATATTGAAGGCTTTACATCATTTCTGACAGAGGATGGATTATGTATTGGATCAGATCCTTCAGAATTTTTTAATAAGGAGGAATTTGCTGCATCATCTTAGTCATAATTATTTCTTTTACCATGGGGAGGCAGTAAACTCTGTCAGCCTCAATCTCATTAATAAGTCAGTTGTTGTCATGTACAAATACTTCTGATCTGTATCAAAAGCGCAATTGGCCGTTGATTTTCCTGTTTTAATTGCAGCCAGGTGTTTTCCTTCCGGACTTATAATATGAATTCCGCCAGGCCCTGTTGCAAATATGCTACCGCTTTTATGAATTTTTAATCCGTCGGGTAATCCATTGGCATTTTTTTCAAGCGTTATAAAGTCAAATAATATTTTCCCGTTTTCAAGTGACCCATCCTCAGCGATGTCATAGCTGTATAAAACCGGGTTCTCCGGATCTGATTGATTGATATACAGGGTTCGCTGATCAAGGGACAAGGCAATGCCATTTGGCCAGCTCAGGCTGTCAAGAAGTAAGGAAACATCTTTGTCGGAACTGACTTTAAATACGCCGTTAATTCCAATTTCTCCTGTTTTATTACCTGGTTGGCCATATGGAGGATCTGTAAAATATATGTTGCCTGCACGGTCCATTGCCAAGTCGTTGGGGCTGTTAAATTTCTTTCCTTCATAATTGTCAGCAATGGTGATAAATTGCTCTTGAGGGTTTTTAAGGTGAGCATCCATCCGTGCAATACGCCTGTCTCCATGCTGGCAAATCAACAATTTGTCTTCCAGGTCCAGAATCAATCCATTGGGGCCTTTGTCAGAATCTGTGTTTTCTTTTCCGGAATGCCCGGCAGATTCAAGATAAATGCCCAGACTGTCTTTTTCACTCCATTTGTATATTTTATTCGCAGGTACATCAGAAAACAATACAGCCTGCAATTCATCAACCCAGAGGGGCCCTTCACTCCAGTAAAATCCTTTTGCCAATATTTCAAAAGTGGCATTGGGGTCAACCATAGTAAGTGCAATTGAATCATATACCTCGATTTTTAATTGCTTCGTTAAAGGATCAAGAATATTGTCCTCAGAGGAGCCGGCTTTGTCCCTGTTATTGCAGGAGAGGAGTAATAAAAGTGAAAAAGCAATGCAAACAAAGAATCGATAGTGCATGACTTGGATTTTTTTCTTTACGGATTCAATTTATGAAAAAAATTCATATTGGGCCACTGAGATAGAGCCCTAAGATCCCCACCTCTCGCAAATTTCCAGGAAGCCCCCAGGAGAAATTACTTAAACAGCAAGCCAATACAAAGAAGCTGCCTCGCAGCGATGCTTTGAGACAGCCTCTTTTTGAGCTGAAGAAAATCATTGAAAACGATGACACATTACAAGGTAGGATACAAGATATGCCAAACCGCGTAATGGCCCAACCACAAAAATAAAGCTGCGATAAATCCGAATTTACGAATGAACAGAATGGTTGTCAGATTAAAGATGACCTCCCCCCTAAAAACCGGGCCATTCTAAATAAGAGTTTCCAACCTCTGAACTCCTCTCATATTCCCTTTCAACCTAGCAAGAACCAACTTCCCGTAAATTTCCGTTAAGTCCGCGAGTGAAAAGAAATCCCTTTCGACACCCCCGCCCGCCTGCGGGCAAATCCGTTTTTGTGCGCACCAATCCAGCGCACCGGGTTTTAGAGTCTGCTTTTGACCTTTCGTTAATATACTGGATGTAATCTTGACCCTAATACCCCTTTGATTCACTAAACCCTAAATGAAATGCAAAACTGCTTAAAATTTCTGTGGAACTGTAATTTGACTGTCAGATTAAGCCGTGACTATTTCAAATAATCCCTCCGATGACAGTATTCCACATCTTCCGGAAATCCTCATCGCTTCTCCAGCCATTTCCAGCACCATTTCAGCTTAAATAGTGCTTCCATTTTTGTTTTCTATTGATTTTTTTCCATTTCTGCAGCTTTTTTCATTATATGGCTATGCAGTTCCTTCATTTCATGTGCTGGACTAAAATCAATTAACCGCGCATCTTCATCGACAATTACAGTGTGTCCGGGTGGCATATAAAAAACCCCACCAGCCTTGACAACTACTTCATTGTTGTCTTTATCGATAATACGTATTTGCCCTTTTTCAAGATAGCCCCAGTGTGGAACCTGGCAAAGATCATCTTTCAGGCCAGCTAAAAACGGTGAAAAATCGGTGCCGGCAGGCGCTTCATTTATAGCCACAGAAAGGCCGCCCCATCCTTCAACATAATTTACAACGTTGCCTTTAGGGAAATCTTCCTTTGAAATTTGAATAGGCTCGTTATATTCATAAGGGTTTAATACTATCACCTGCGATTCATGGTTCTGAGACCAACCAGGCAAACTGCAAGAAAGGGCAATTAATACAACCAACACATTCACCTTTTCAAATGTTTTCATCATTTTTCGTTTTAAGGTTAATATTCATTAGAATTCCACATTGAATAATGTAAGTATACAGATTATTCTAGGAATCAAAGTTACGGACAACAGCAGGCGTTTATCTACTGCTATAAATTCAAAAATTGAAAAATTTCATTCACCTAATTTTTGTGGCGGGGAGCCCTACAGAATTAGATGATAATTTTCGAAGGTTGGATACCAAATTTTTCATGAAAGCATTTGGAAAAGTAGGAAGGGCTCCTGTACCCGACTTCCAGGGCAACTTCCGACAGGTTGTATTTGTTTTCCTTTAAAAGCGAAAGGGCTTTGTTTAATCGAATGTCGCGGATAAATTTCACTGGAGACCGGCCGGTAATTGCGGTAACTTTCCTGTATAACTGGGGTTGACTGATTCCCAGGTCTCTGCTCAGGGAGTCAACACCAAAACCATGTTCTGAAAATTTGTTCTCAGCAATGTCCAGCAAGTTGTTCATAAAGTCTTGCTCCGAATAATTTAAAATTTGCAGATGTATTTGTTGTTTGATAATTTCGTTGGTATCGCAAAGTTCTTCGAACAGCTTGGGAATAATAATTTCATTGCAGTCTGCAATAAAGCACAATCTTTGGCTCATCTGGATTGCCTTCTCAAAAAATCCCTCTTTTTGTGTGAGGGGCTGGCCCACACCAATGCCCATATTGAAGTCAACCTTATCAATTTCCGGATTCGGGTTATTTTGACAATTAAGAAACTCTTTTTGAATTTCATATGCACATCGAAGCACTTTTTCGGGAAACTCAAACACAGCAATGATATTATCAAAGCCTGCTGTCTTAATGGTTTTTCCTTCATATTCTTCAATAATCCGAAGAGCTGCAGCCTTAGATTTCTTTGGAAGTTTTAGCTGGTCGAATTCTATCGGATCTTTCCTTGTTGTATTTGCAGTCATATCGAGGGTAAAAATAAAACGGTATCCCGTATCTATTTTGCCGTCTTCATGCCGTACCAATCCTTGATCTATTTTGTGGCTTTCGCCCATAAAAATGTCGTACATCCCACCTTCTACTTCAATTATCCTGCATGCCTTAATTCCATTGGCTTCTCTGTGGGATGCTTCACACGATTCCTTGTCCGGGCCTTTTATAAGGCAAAAAACTATTCCCGCTTCTTTGTTTATCCAATATTGAAGATAGGTAACGCCATACTTTTCCTGAACGGCCAAATCAGCCAAATGGGCTTTTCGGGCGTTATCAAGGGTAACCTCACCAATTAAATAAACACCCATAAATAATGGCATAGGAATTTTTTTGTCGTATTAAAGGTAAAGCTAATTTAAATAAAACACAAATTAGCCCTACTTATATTATACTAATCTATCGTAAAAAAAAGAGAAAAATGAGAAAATGCTATTGTGATGTCAATCATAAATTGACGGATATAGCTTATGTAGTATGACTCTTGCCTGATCAGTCGCCAACAGCCGTTTAATATTGGACCACTCCGGCCAGATCCACCTTTCCGTATATTTACTGAGAGTACATTTTGGGAGATATATCGCTTCCTTCATGGAAACTCCTGGTCAATCAAGTCACCCCGCCCGCCACCGGGCAAATCCGTTTTTGTGCGCACTGTTTTGCGCACCGGGTTTGGGGCCTGGTATGGCCCCTTTCGTTAATTTACAATAAGACAGACGGGGAGAAGTTGAACTGGGTTTTTGGGTGGGGAGATTGGTTGAGGAAATCTCTACTTGTTGTCCTTTTGGCGGTAGCTGATGAAAATGTCATACTCTTAACCTGGTATGATGCTGGCCATAGCCTTTATTTTTTCTTATCTATTGCTTGCAACAGCTTTTTTGCTTTTTCAAGATTTTGAAATATTTCATGGCTGTATCCTGCGAATTCCATCCTTAAATCCCAGCTTTTTTGAAGGACTTCCAGCTTGAAAGCAAAAGTGAAATTTCAAATTGAAATTGAAGAGGGGAATCAATTGGTGGCTTCCTGACAATTTGAACTAGTCTTTCTTTTTAATCTTGGATCCCACGGTAGAGGCAAGATTTGTTAGCCAAATTTCACCTAGTTTCATAGAAGTTCTCAAAATCAAGGTTCGTAAATGCAGTCAGTTCTTTATCCGACAGGTAGTCTTCACGTAAGTCGTCCGCTGCCCGTTTCATCTGGGCTTCGTCTTCCTGTTTGCGTAAAATGTACAATGAACGCTCAATGACATAAATCCGTTTTCTGACAGAAAGTTTCTGAATTTCTTTTATGAGTTCCTTTGGAGCGGAGTGAGAAAAGGCGACTTGCAGAATTTCATTGCTGTAATGAACTCCACCAGTAAATCCTACATATTCCGATCCCGAAAGACAGGGGAGAGGTGTGAAGTACCCGCCTTTGACGCGCTCAGAAGAATCGGACAGAAGTACAACTATCAGTTCCCCCAGCCCATTCACGACACAG
>SLNU01000185.1 GCA_007132865.1 Bacteroidales bacterium
GACAAAGGTGAACTCCCCGTTGTCCTTGATGGGCAGATCATCGGCGCCGTTGTTCTGCAGCACCAGGCCGGTGCCTTCCAGGCCTTCGACCGTGCCGCCGATGGTGACCGGATCGCCCTGTAAACAGGCCCGGACTTCGACCGAGTCCACGTACCAGCCGACCTGCGAGACCGAGGAATCGGTCCCGAAGCGAAACCGGAAACGAACATCCTGGCCTTCCCAGGCACCCAGGTCCACGGCATAACGCTCCCAGAATGTGCGCGGATCGCCACACCAGGCCTGCTGGTCGCCCAGCGGATTGCCGAATCCGTCGCTGATGACGCCGTCATACTCGCGCACCAGGATATGTTCGTTGCCAACCTGGGTCCAGGTAGCGCCGTCATTGGTGGAAATCTCCAGAAAGCCGCCGTCATAACAACCCGGACCGCCGCTCTCGACATCCTGCCAGTTCTGGAAATTCAGAAACAGCGATGCAACCCCGGCAGGCAGACTCACTTCGGGTGAGGCCAGCCGTTGATCCGATACCGTGGCGATGTTCTGCGCAAACATCGAATGGCCGCCCGCATGGCTCTGGGTCGAGCTCGCCACCCAGGTGACCGCGCCGCTGGAGCCGGCGGTACTCCAGTCGGCCGGAATGGAGCCCGCGGCAAAATCCTCTTGGAACAGCGACTGGGTCTGCGTGCCGACCGGGCAATCTCCGGGCAGCGCTTCGGTGCTGAAAGACACGACTTCGGACCACTCTCCGGTGCCGCAATCGTTGCCGGCGCGTACTCGCAGGTAATAGGTGGAGTTGGTCTCCAGCGGCGAATCAACCTCATGGCTGGTACCGAATGAACTGGCGGTATAAACGACATCGTTGAAGGCTGCATCGGTGGCGATCTCGATCTGGTAATCGAACGCCTGGTCCGCCGCGGTCCACTCCAGCACCGGTTCGATCGACACGCCAACCGCACCGTCCGCTGGCGCATTGATGGTGGCCACCGCCGGGCTGTCGTCACTCAGGGTCACGCTCATGTCGACCGAGGCCTCGGCATCATCACTTTCGCCTTGAAGTGCAAATGCAAAGGTCCCGGTTCCGGCCGCGCTCAGACTGGAAAGGTTGAGCTGGCTGTCCCCCGGCGGGGTCACGGGATTGATGGAAAAGTGACTGTCGATTCCGGCCGGCAGGCCATCGGTGCCCAGCGTCACCGGGTCGTCAATATCGCCGGACTGGGTCACGTCAATATGAATGGTCAGGTCATCGAATCCACACTGGCTGAGATTGGTCGACTCGGGCTCGAGCCCGAAGCCGGCCTCGCCCAGACCACCAATGACCAGGGTCCCGGTATCGTTCGGATCCAGCCAGTCCTTCAGCCGACCGCTGGCGGAACTGCCGGCCTCCCAGGACCAGGCGATGCGACCGTACCAGTCAGGAAGATTGTTGCCGCAGGCCGCGCCGCCACCATGCAACTGACCAACAACCTGGCCATCCGGGTTGAACAGGGGGGAACCCGAGGATCCTGGCTCCGTTGTGCCGATGTCCCAGTCGCCGACACGGATGTGAGTCGATCCAGGATCCGGTGTGTTGCTGCCATAGGCAGTGATAGTGGTTGGATCCCACTCAAAACTGATTCTTTTCTCGTTGGTGCTTGGGTGATGGACGGCAACCGCCCAGTCGGTAGCCTGATCCCGGGCATCCCAGCCAGCGTAGGTCACGTTGAAGTCAGGGTTGGGTGGATTGAATAGCTCTACCAGAGTGAAATCAGAAGCCGAACCACTGGCCCGGAATGTCGATCCGGTATTGAACTGGTCCAGGCTACCGTCACCGGTCCCGCCCGATCCGGGAGCACCGGGTGGCCGGCAATAGGAGTTTTCGAAATTCCAGTAGGTGACCAACGAAGCCGCATTGCCGGAATTGATCCCGCAATGGGCGGCGGTCATGAAATAAGGCGCGGCGTCAAACTCGACATTGTTGACCATGAACCCGGTACAGAATGTACCGCCTCCGGTCGAGATCACGGCTACCGAGGAAATCTGGTGCTGCCAGTCATCGCCCTCCGGGCAGACCACGTCAACATTGCAGGCACCGGACCGGATCGAGGCGCTTTCGTGGAAACCGCGGTAGCCATAGTTGATGGACCCGATCTCCAGCATGAGCTGGTCCCTGGACTGAACCGGCACCTGCAACTCGACAACCATGCTCTCACCGTTGAGAATCGGGGTCCAGAGTTCGTCGGCCGGATTGTTGTCGGCCGTTGTGAACGGGCGAATCCGATGCTTGCCATCGGCAGAAAACAGGTGCAGGCTGGCACCCTCGGGCAGGCGAAACTGACTGAAACCAAGGTTGACCGACACGGCACCCGGTGCATGGATACGGTGGCGCCAGACTTCGATGGCATCCGGCGCGGATTCCCAATGCCCCGAATCATGCGGCGAAATAACCACTTCGTGTGGAATGGCGAAGCGCGGCGCGACACCCGGCTCGGCCTCGCGTATCGCATCCTCGGCCAGCAAGGCGTCGCGATCCAGGGACTGTAGCTCCGTGACTGGCACCTGCTCCAGCGGCTGGAGCATACCGTCCAGCGTCAGTGGCAGCCTTTCGGCCGATTGAATTGACACGCTGAAAACCAGCAGCGCCGAAATCAGAAGAATTCTGGGGGACATCAGTGTTTACTCTCTATATGGTTTCTTCAAGCCAGCGGCCTACACGACCCCCTATTCGTGCAAGCCGGACGGTGCGCAGCACATTTGTGCTGCGCACCAGAATTATCCGTTCCTACGGTTCGAAACGGTCCTGGAAGATTTCCGGTTCGGGCTCGATGCCCTGTCCAACCAGGCTGACATTGTGTGACTGCCCATCGGCACGGACCCTGAGCACACCCGAATAGGAAGTCAGTGCGGTCGGAGTGAAGCGAACCTCGATACTGCAGGATTCCTGGGGTGGCAAGGCCTCCGGGCAATCGTTGGTGATTAGCTCGAAATAGCTCTGCCCCGAGATCACCTCGATCTGGTTGAAATGCAGACCGGCTGAACCTTCTTCCGCCTGGTTGCTGATCATCAGATCGAGAGTCCTGCTCTGGGTCGTCCCGACTTGTCCGAAGGCCAGGGAGGAAGGTGACAGCACGATATCACCCGGCGGCAGGTCCAGCACTTCCAGGTCGACCGGAACGGAAATCGGTCCGACCCCGGCCTGGTTTGTATTAACACAAATCTCGCCCTGGTGCGATCCGATGGCCAGACCATCGGTGCTGACCGACACATCGACAGTGTCAATGGTCCCGGCCTCGGTGTTGCCGGAACCCGGGTTGATGCTCAGCCAGCCGGCGGGCGTTCCGCCTTCGCAGGGTGAGGTTGACAGGGACCAGTTCAACACTCCGGTGCCCACGTTCTCGATGCTCAGCGTGGCATTGTCGCTTTGCCCGGTATTGACCACGAACTCGAACTCGGCCGGGTTGACGTCGGCAATCGGATCAAAGCGCGTCTGGAACGGGCTGACATCACTCCAGGCCCCATCGCCGCAGTGATCCTGGCCGCGTACCCGCCAGTAATAGTCGGTTTCCAGATCCAGGGTGAATCCGGGGATAAACGAGGTCGCGCTGACGGTCTCGTCGATGACCAGGTCGGAAAAGCCATCATCGGTCGCCACCTGGATCTGGTAGTCGTTCACGCCGTCCAGGCCAACCCAGACGAACTCCGGTTGCAGGGCCACATCCACCGCACCCGGTTCCGGCTCGACCAGTTCCACCGCTTCGGGCACGGCCTCCAGGGTCAGCATCAATGGCGACTGCAAGACTTCCTCACCATCATCACCAATGACCTGAATTTCGCTTGAGCCGGTCTCCGCTGCCGCATCCACGCTGAGCGTCAGCACCGAATTTCCCGGTGCCGCGACCGCGGCGGGGTCGAAACTGCTGGTCACGCCGGCCGGCTCACCACTGGCTGACAGGTTCACCGTCTCCGAGTAATCGCCAACCACACCGATCATCACGTCAATCAGGAGGTCATCGCTGCCCGATTCGGGAATGCAGAAGGAAGTCGCTTCGGGTTCGATTTCAAGAGTGAAGGTCGGATCGCCAATCTGGCAGTTGTAGCAGACCAGGGCGAAGTCCTGAGCCGGATCTTCCGGGTTATGGGGATTCAAGGCATCAGCGGAGATGTCGATGGCGGCCACGGTCACATCAAAGGTGTTGCCGGCATGCTGGTCAGGTCGCAGAAACACGGCCTCGGCGTTGTTGCGGTGGTCGGCTGTACCGCCGGATTCGGAAAAGCCGTCGTTACCAATTACATTGCCCAGGTAAGTGTCTGCGCCGGTCTCCACGATCAGGTCCAGATCGTTGACCCAGGCCGGGGTAGTGCCGCCCAGGCCATGGCCGGGC
Source organism: Bacteroidales bacterium (assembly GCA_007132865.1). Next base: position 4,356 of record SLNU01000185.1, read on the forward strand.
GCGTCAGTCCACATCAACATCAGGCGCACCGGCTCATTGGGGTCGTCAGCGATCAGCGGCAGGGTCCAGTCCTGCCCGGCTTCGGTAAAGACATGCTCCTGGTCGAAGTACATGACTTCATAGGGAGCGTTGACCACTGCATCGAGATCAAGCCGACCATAGCCCTGGAAACGCGAGGGAGTTTCGGTGATCGTTCCGCCATCGGCGTTGTTGTATCCATGCAAATTGGTGGCTACGGCCGTGACGGCCGCCTTCATCATGGCCGGACTGGGATCTTCGGCGAACAAGTCGCGGTAATACTCGACGAAAATCGACACCGCGCCGGAGACCACTGGTGAAGCCATGGAGGTGCCGCAGGACAAACCATAAGCACTATTGCTACCAGCGGTGGCACTATCGGTGCTGCAACCCGGTGCGACGATATGCAAACCGGTACGACCATCGCATGTTGGCCCGTGTCCCGAGTTCGGGGAAACATCGAAAATATTGGAGTACTGGTTTCCGACTGAAATCTGCATCCGGGTCGAGCCGACTCCAAATAGATTTTTGGCCTCATCCGGTGAACCCAGGGAACTGGGTGAACAGGCACCGCCGGAGTCCCCATTTCCGTTCATGATCGACCAGACCGGTAACACACCTTGATTGCCTGAAATCTCTGGTGTTGCATCCCGGGTAATGATGTCGATCTGCTGTGTGGGAATGTCATAACCCTGTGGCGAACCGGTCGGACCCCAGGAGTTGTTGGTCAGCAAGGCGCCGGAAAGTGCGGATTCACGATAGATTTTCAACATGCCATCGGGGATCATACTACCGGGACCGCCCCCGAGAAACGCGCCGTAGCGCTGCTGGATCACGTTGGCGCCCGGGGCGACACCCTGACCACGTAGAAAACCCGCACTGTCGACCACACCGCTGACCCCTGTTCCGGCCACCGCGGCAGCCACGTGCGTTCCATGCGTGTTGTTGCTGGTCGAGCAGCTGGTCGGAGAATCCCCGGATGGCACGCAGGGTGAAATCCGTCCAACCAAGTCCTGATGGGACTCCCGGATTCCCCCGTCCACGATCCCAACCACAACGCCCGATCCGTCATAGCCAGTATCAGTCAACCACGTTGCGTAACCCGGAAACAACTCGTGACCGGGCGCAGGACCGTGGTTGCCCACGATGGACTGATTGCTCATCTCACCACGTGGACCGGTTTCGGGCGGAATGTACTGGATCGTATACAAGGCCGGTATTTGAGCCAGATCCCAGTAGCGATCTCCGCTCACATCAAGATGCACCACGCTGGTATGGGCGGTGACACGGGTAAAGTCATGAACCGTTGCACCTGCAGCTTCCAATTGAGCACGAACCGTGTCCTCTTCAACTTGGCGACTGACCAACGCCATGGTTGGCACTACGGTAGCGTCACGCTCACGCTGTTGCGGCAACACCCGGAACTCGACCGCGAATTCGGCCGTTGCGCGGACCGCATCAAGGCTCCTGGCGGCTGCCAACTGGGATTGATCGGCCCAGACGACATAGCTATACGGATGAATGTACTGTACGGGCTCAATTCCTGCTCCGCGCAGATTCTGTACCCACTGGCTGCGGATCGGGCCCTGGAACTGGACCAGGTGAAAGTCAGGACCATCGCCGGCAGTCGTTGGACTGCCCTCTGGGAACTCAGTCAGCGGATCGAAACGCATTCCGCCCAGATCCAGGGTGAACGGATCATCCATCACCGTCAGGCGCAGCCCCTGGTCACGCAGGTCGTCAACCATGGAAGCCGCGACCGGCCCCCACTGAAACGTGCCGTAATCGGCCAGTGAATCCAGTTGGCCGGATGCTGCCAGTCTGGGCTCATCGGACGAATGGTGGACCCGGACCCATACCTCTTCATTAGCCATGACCGAAGTAGTCAGGAAAACAATGGAAGCAATGAGGGCCAGACAGGTTCTTGAAGTTGCCGCAAGGCATGAATTCAGTTTGATCATGGGAAGTTTGCTTTTTCGTCGTTTGCAATGGCCCGCGCTTTCAAACGTAGCTTGTCAGGCCGGAAATTTTCCGGGTCTGGAC
>SLNU01000346.1 GCA_007132865.1 Bacteroidales bacterium
GCCAACCTGCTCAAGCTGCTGGAGAAAAGCGACAAGCCCCTCAGTGAAAAGGGGAATTTTTCCCAGGAGGTACTGGAGGAAAATATCAAAGAGCCGGCAACACTTCCGGAATACATGAACCGCTTCATCTCTGCCTTTAAGAGCAAGGAGCCCATTTTCCCGGACCTGAGTCCGGAGAACGAGCTCACCACACTGTTTTTCCAGGAAATGGAGAAGGAAGAGAACGGTTTTTTACGCGACTGGTTCCGCTTTGATTTGACAATCAGGAACGTGATGACCGCCCTGGCTGCCAGGAAGCACAAAGTGGACTACGAAAACCAGATTATCGGTACCAGTGACCGATCGGAAGCCATTCGGAAAAGCCATGCAAGGGATTTCGGACTGAGTTCTGAAGTGGATTACCTGGAAGAGCTGGTGAACATTTCCCGCATCGAAGACATACAGGAAAGGGAAAAAGCCATTGACGAATTCAAATGGAACTACCTGGATGAAGCGACATTCTTTGAATACTTCACAATAGAACGCATCCTGGCCTTTATAATCAAGCTGGGCATGGTTGAACGCTGGCTGGCCATAGATAGGGACCACGGGAACGAATTGTTCAAAAAACTACTGAAAGAACTGCAGGCCAGTTACAAGCTGCCTGATGAATTTACTGAAAAATAAAACTATATGAACACTATTGGTAAAGTTACCGGTATTATCGCCAACCTTGTGATTGTAGAGACCGAGGGCCGGGCTGCACAAAATGAGATCTGCTTTATCAAGCATGGCGATACCCGCCTGATGGCCGAGGTCATCAAGATCGTCGGAAATAAAGTGTATGTGCAGGTTTTCGAAAGCACGCGCGGACTGAAGGTGGGAACCGAAGTGGAATTTATGGGCCATATGCTGGAGGTGACCCTCGGCCCGGGGATTCTTTCCAAAAACTTTGACGGCCTGCAGAACGACCTGGACAAGATGGAAGGTGTGTTCCTGAAAAGGGGCGAATATACCGAAGCCCTGGACGATGACCGCAAATTCCCGTTCACACCCATTGCCAAAGCCGGCGGCAAGGTGGTGGCTGGCAGCTGGCTGGGCGAGGTCAAGGAAAACTGGATGCCCCACAAGATCATGGTCCCCTTCAAGCTGAAAGGCGAATTTACCGTGAAAAGCGTAAAGGGTGAAGGCGAATATACCATCAATGAGACCATGGCGGTCATTACCGACGCCGACGGCAAGGATCTGGACATCACGATGGTGCAGAAATGGCCGGTGAAAGTGCCAATCAAGGCCTACACAGAGAAACCCCGCCCGTTCAAAATCCTGGAAACAGGCATCCGGGTCATGGACACCCTCAACCCCATCGCAGAGGGGGGCACCGGATTTATCCCGGGTCCGTTCGGATCAGGGAAAACGGTATTGCAGCACAACCTGTCAAAAAATGCCGAAGCCGACCTGGTGATCGTGGCTGCCTGCGGGGAACGTGCCAACGAGGTGGTTGAAATATTCACCGAGTTCCCGGAGCTGGATGACCCACGCACGGGGCGGAAGCTCATGGAGCGTACCACCATCATTGCAAACACCTCGAATATGCCGGTGGCCGCAAGGGAAGCATCCGTGTACACCGCCATGACGATTGCAGAATATTACCGGGCCATGGGTCTGAAGGTACTGCTGCTGGCAGACTCCACATCCCGCTGGGCACAAGCCCTTCGTGAGATGTCAAACCGCATGGAGGAACTTCCCGGACCAGACGGGTTCCCGATGGACCTGCCCGCCATCATTTCCAATTTCTATTCCAGGGCCGGCTTCGTTTACCTGCCCGACGGAGAGTCCGGATCCATCACTTTTATCGGGACCGTATCACCTGCCGGTGGTAACCTCAAGGAGCCCGTGACCGAATCGACCAAAAAAGCTGCCAGATGCTTCTACGCCCTTTCACAGCAAAGAGCCGACAGCAAGCGCTACCCGGCCATCGACCCGATCGACAGCTATTCCAAATACCTCGAGTACCCCGAGATCACCAGCTATCTGAATGATAAGATCGCACCACATTGGACCAGGAACGTATTCGAAGCCAAGGACATCCTGCTGCGCGGGAAGGAAACCTATGAGCAGATCAACATCCTGGGCGATGACGGGGTTCCGCTCGACTACCACCTGAAGTACTGGAAATCAGAGCTGATCGACTTTGCCATCCTGCAGCAGGACGCCTTCGACAAGATAGATGCCTCCTCCTCACTGGACCGCCAGAATTTTATGCTGGAGAAAGTCCTTGATATCTGTCATAAGGAGTTTAAATTCGACACATTCGAAGAGGTCAGCCCGTATTTCAAGAAAATCATCAATTCCCTCAAGCAAATGAATTATTCGATTTATGAGTCGGATGAGTTCGGGAAAAACCAGAAAATGTTGGAACAAACCCTGGCCGAGCGCGAAGTGGTGGCCGAAGAGGCCTGAGTCGGGTAATTCCGGCGGATAGGCAGCGCAACCAGGATAGGAGTGCAGCGTCGACCGGGTGCCTGGCCGGATTAGTAAACCCGGGTGCATAAAATAGTAAACACAGAAAATCCCAAATAATGGAAAAAGACATCAAAGCATTTCAGCGGATCTATACCAAGCTGTTCCAGCTTACCAAGGCCACTGTTTCACTGAAGGCCAGCGGCATTGGCAATGAGGAACTTGCCATTGTGGATGGCCGGCTGGCACAGGTGGTAAAGATCATCGATGACATTGTCACCCTGCAGGTATTTGCCGGCACGGAAGGAATTGCCACCGATGCTGAAGTAATATTTGCCGGGAAGGCCCCGACCCTTAAGGTGGGAGAAGACCTGGCCGGAAGATTCTTCAATGCCTATGGCGAACCGATGGACGGCGGAAGCATTATGGGAAGCGAACGGGAGATTGGCGGACCCAGTGTGAATCCTGTCCGGCGCAAGCAGCCCTCTGAGCTGATCGCCACCGGGATCGCAGGCATCGACCTGAACAACACCCTGGTGACCGGGCAGAAGATTCCGTTTTTTGCTGACCCGGACCAGCCCTTTAACCAGGTGATGGCCATGGTGGCACTCCGCGCCAAGGCCGACAAGATCATCCTGGGGGGAGTCGGACTCACAAACGATGACTATCTGTACTTTAAGCAGGTATTCGACAATGCCGGTGCACTGGACCGCATCGTGGGCTTTATCAACACCACCGAGAACCCCCCTGTGGAGCGCCTGCTGGTGCCCGACATGGCACTGACAGCGGCCGAATATTTTGCTGTGGAGAAGAATGAAAAGGTGCTGGTCCTGCTGACCGACCTGACCTTGTATGCTGATGCCCTGAGTATCGTATCCAACAGGATGGACCAGATTCCTTCCAAGGACTCCATGCCGGGTTCACTATATTCTGACCTGGCACGCCTGTACGAGAAGGCGGTACAATTCCCGGATGGCGGATCCATCACCATTATTGCCGTCACCACGCTTTCCGGCGGGGACATTACCCACGCCATCCCCGACAACACCGGGTATATTACCGAAGGACAGCTCTTCCTGCGTAAGGACAGCGACATCGGCAAGGTGATTGTGGATCCCTTCCGCAGCCTTTCCCGTTTGAAACAGCTGGTGATCGGAAAAAAGACCAGGGAAGACCACCCACAGGTGATGAATGCTGCCGTAAGGCTTTATGCCGACGCCGCCAATTCCAAAACAAAACTGGAGAACGGCTTTGACCTGACCGACTACGACGAACGCTCCCTGAAGTTTGCCAGGGCTTACTCTGAGAAGCTGTTGGCAATCGATGTGAACATCGACGTAGACACCATGCTCGAAACGGCCTACCAGCTGTTCGAGAAATATTTTACCCCTGCCGAGGTGGGAATCCGCCAGCAGTTTGTAGACAAATACTGGAAGAAGAACGGCAACTGATAAAAGAACGCCAACTGATAAAAGAACGGCAACTGATAAATAACCATGGCCATCAAGTTTCAATACAATAAAACCTCATTACAGCTCCTCAACAAGCAGCTTAAGGTCAGGGAACGGGCACTGCCCACCCTGAAGAACAAGGAAGCTGCATTGCGGGTGGAGGTAAAGCGGGCCAAGACAGAGGCAGAGGTACACGATGAGAAGCTGAAGCAGAAGCTGGCAGCCTATGAGCGCGCCATCGAGCTGTGGGCAGAGTTCGACAACGAACTGGTCGCCATAGAGGATGTGGCACTCTCCGTGAAGAAGATCGCCGGAGTGAAAACGCCTGTACTGGATGAGGTGAAGTTCAGCATACGGGAATACAGTCTGTTCAACAAGCCAGGCTGGTACCTCGATGGCATCACCATCGTCAAGGAACTGGCACGGATCGCCATTGAACGCGAGGTTTTCTTCCAGAAAATGCAGCTGCTTGACCATGCCAGGCGCAAGACCACCCAGAAGGTGAACCTTTATGAAAAGGTACAGATTCCGGGATTTGAGGATGCCATCCTCAAGATCAAGCGGTACCTGGAAGATGAAGAGAATCTCTCGAAGGCCGCACAAAAAATTGTAAAAACCAGAATTCAGGAAATGGAGGCAAGCTTATGATCGTTCCCATGTCAAAATTCTCCTTCCTGGTTTATCACGAAGACTACCAGGAGTTTTTGGACCAGGTACGTGCCCTCGGGGCCGTGCACCTGATCGAGAAACAACAGGAGGTCCCGGATGAAATCCGGGAGCAATACGACCTGGTCAAACAGATCCACGCCGTCTTAAAGACCCTCGAAAAGCGCGAGGTGGATAGGCCTGGCGGGACCAGTAACGCAGATGGCCAGGCAGCTTTTGAAGAAACCCGGGCCCTGCTGGACGAACTGGAACAGAAAGTGGGCCAGCTAAACCAGTTGGGGAAGGAAATGAGCCAAGTCAGGCATTGGGGAGATTTCTCCCTGGAGGTCCTCCAGAAACTGCGGACAAACGACCTTCACCTGAAGTTCTATACCGTTTCAAACAGGAAGTTCCAGGAAAGCTGGCTGCAGGAATATCCAATCTCGGTGGTGGGACAGCATGGCGGTCTTATCTATTTCGTGCTGATTCAACGCGGACAGGAAGAGGTTACCATCGACGCCGAGGAGATGCGCCCCCCTGAAAAACCGATATCCGAACTGCAGTATTACCATGACCAGATCCTGAACGACATTGACCAGATCAACAAAAAAATTGATACCCATGCGGCAGAAAGCATGCTGGCAATCAAGCATTACCAACTGCAGGTCGTTGAAAACATAGAATACGGGAAGGCCGTTGAAAATACAGAAAAACAGGCCGCAGATAAGGTAATGCTGCTCGAAGGCTGGGTTCCCGAACCCAAACAGGATGCCATGATGGCATTCCTGGAGGAGAACCACATCCTCCATATCGTGGAGAAACCGCAGCAGGGGGAAAAGGTCCCCGTCATGCTCAAGAACCAGAAGTTCCCCGAGAAGTTCGAAATGCTGGGCGAATTATACTCCCTGCCCAAATACAACGAACTCGATATGACCCCTTTCTTCGCTCCGTTTTACATGCTCTTCTTTGGCTTCTGCCTGGGCGATGCGGGTTACGGCTTGCTGATGGTGATTGCCAGCCTGCTGCTGAAGAAAAGGTTGAAGAAGGAACTGAAGACAGTCATGGGACTGGTGTTTTACCTCGGACTTTCCACCATTTTGTTCGGCATCATCGGGGGGACGTTTTTCGGCATTCCGCTATATGAAACCGGATTGCCCATATACAGCACCCTGGCTCAGAAATTTGAGGCACGCGATACAGACATCAACCAATTGCTGTTTTACCTGGCCCTGGTCTTTGGCGCTGTGCAGATTCTGTTTGGGATGCTCCTGAAGGTCATCAACGAGGTCAAACAGTTCGGCTGGGGCTTTGCCATGGGAACCATCGGATGGATCACCCTGCTTATCGGAGGGATATTCTTTTATGCGCTCGGCGAATTCGCCGGCATTCCGACCGACCAGGTGAAAATACCGTTTTATGTGTTCCTTGGGATTAGCGGACTTCTCATCCTCCCCTTGAACAACCTGCGGCGCAATGTCTTTATGAACGTGGGAGTCGGACTGTGGACCACCTACAATATGGTGACCGGCATACTGGGCGACCTGCTCTCCTATATTCGTCTGTTTGCACTGGGCATCTCCAGCGCCATCATGGGCTTTGTATTCAACAGCCTGGCCGTGGAGATGAGCGGAAACATCCCGGTGCTGAGCATCATAATCATGGTCTTTATCCTGATCATCGGGCACAGCATCAACATCTTCATGTCGGGACTCGGTGCGTTTGTCCATCCGATGCGTCTGACCTTTGTTGAATTTTACAAGAATGCCGGCTTTTCCGGCGGCGGAAAAAAGTATAACCCATTCAGAAAAATAACTTAAAGTCTCACTTAATTAACCTTTA
>SLNU01000131.1 GCA_007132865.1 Bacteroidales bacterium
CGGCTTTTCCGGCGGCGGAAAAAAGTATAACCCATTCAGAAAAATAACTTAAAGTCTCACTTAATTAACCTTTAACATTATGCAACCAATTATTTTAGCTTACATAGGCGTTGGATTGATGATCGGATTGGCCGGTATCGGCAGTGCCTTCGGTGTTTCCATGGGCGGCAACGCCTCTGTTGGTGCCCTGAAAAAAAATGACGAAGCGTTTGGTAACTACCTTATTCTCAGTGCTCTTCCTGGGACCCAGGGACTTTATGGTTTTATGGGATATTTTATCCTTTCAGGCTTCCTGGTGCCTGACATCAGCTGGACCAACGCAGCCGCCATATTTGGGGCCGGACTCGCACTTGGTTTTGTCGGATTGCTTTCCGCCATCCGCCAGGGACAGGTTTGTGCCAACGGCATCGCCGCCATTGGCTCCGGTCACAACGTATTCGGAAACACGATGATCCTGGCCGTATTCCCGGAGCTTTACGCCATCATCGCCTTCGCCGCAACCTTCCTGATCTCGGGAGCGCTCGTATAAAGCACCGGCATCTGTTTCGGTTCCGGTTCCGGGTCCGGCATCTGCTCCGGCCATGGGCCCTGTGCTTCCCCCCTTTCGGGAACGGAACAACGGCCGTAACGAAAAATTTTTCCCGGTTTCCAGACCCACCACCCCAATTAAGGGGTGCGTGGGTTTTTTTTCATAGGATAAAAAACTTTCCTTAATTTAGGGCTTTGTTTTCTCTAACCGGTTTCCCCCCCAATGTCCAACACCCAACACCCAACACCCAATACCCAATACCCAATATCCAATACCCAATACCCAATATCCAATATCCAATATCCAATTTATGAAACGCATTTTTCTGTTTTTCGTCGGATGGGCCTTGCTCCTTGTAAATCCCCTGCCCGTCAGCTCTCAGACCGACTACCCCAGCCACCGGGAGATGACCACCCGGCTGCAAACGCTTAGCCGTACAAACCCCAATATGGCCAAACTGGAGTCCCTGGCCAAAACCTTGGGCGGGAAAGACATCTGGCTGCTGACCGTCGGATCGGGAGACCTGCAGAACCGACCGGCAATCGCCATAGTGGGCGGTGTTGCGGGCGACCACCTGCTGGGCACCGAACTGGCCCTGCAGTTCGCCGAAAGGCTGTTGGCGCAGGCCGGAGAGCCGGAAACAAGGCAATTGCTTGAAGACATGACCTTTTACATATTCCCGGATATGAGTCCGGATGCCAGGGAGCAGTATTTTGCCTCTATGCGCTACGAGCGGCTGGGAAATGCGAACCCATCCGACTATGACCGCGATGGAAAAATCGGGGAAGACCCTTACAATGATCTGAATGGAGACGGACTCATCACCCTGATGCGCATCAGGGATCCCCGCGGGGAATGGATGCCCCACCCGGAAGACAAACGCATCATGGTGCGCGCCCGGCCCGAACTCGGGCAGCGGGGGGAATATTTCCTCTATAGTGAAGGGATTGACCAGGACAAGGACGGACTGTTTAATGAGGACGGGGATGAAGGAGTGATCTTCAACCGGAATTTTACTTTCAAGTATCCTGCATTCAAGGCCGGAGCGGGTGAAAATGCCGTTTCTGAAAAGGAGACACGGGCGATAGCCGACTTCCTGTTCGAAGCGAAGAACGTATTCGCCGTCCTCAGTTTCGGTCCGGCAAACAACCTCAGTGAACCCCTGCGCTTCAATGAGCGGGAAGCAGGGGGCCGCATTCCCACAGGCTGGCAGGAAAGCGATGTACAGATTAACCAGATGATAAGCCTGAACTACAACCGGCATTTGGGCGCAACCGCAGATGCCCGGGAAGGAGATCCGGACGCAGGCCCCGCCCACAGGCAGGACAACGCAGCCGGAACAACAGTGGCCCCCGAAAGGCAGGACAACGCAGCCGGAACAACAGTGGCCCCCGAAAGGCAAAACGGCACTCCAAATGCAGCGCTGGCCCCCGGCAGGCAGGATGGCGCATCAGGTTCGGCAGTGGCCCCCGGGAAAGGGACTCCCGGAACCAACGGAGATTTCTTCCAGTGGGCCTATTTCCACTATGGGAGGTTCAGCTTCAGCAGTCCAGGCTGGTGGGTTCCGGCGGATCCTTCGACAAGGGGCACACGGGGACCTGGTGATCAGCCGGCAAGGGGTCCCGGTGGAACCGGCGCAGCCGCAAGCGGCGCAGGCATGCAGATGGGCGGATTCGGCGGCATGTTTGGCAGGCCGCCGCTGAGCAGGGAGGAGATCATGGACGGCATACGGCACGGAGGTGGCGCACCGGAAATGGATGCCCAGGCACAACTGGATTTTCTTCGGTGGGCAGAGAAAAAGGGACTTGAAGGGGTGTTCGTGCCATGGACCCGCGTGGACCATCCGGACTTTCCCGGCAAGGAAGTGGAGGTGGGCGGCATCGCTCCCTTTGTCATGAAGAATCCGCCATACGGGATGGTGGACCAGATCGCGGGTCAGCATTTTGACTTTATTGTGGACCTGGCACACAAACGGCCGCAAACCGTCATTGAGAACATCCGCACCGAAGCCCTCGGCAACAACCTTTTCCGGGTGACGGTCGACATTGTTAACAAAGGAGCCTTCCCGACGGTATCACAGATCGGGGTACGCAACCGCTGGGTGCAGAAAACGGTGGTCCGTGCCGATCCCGGCGGGAACCAGGAGCTAATCAGCGGGATGACCGTCGAGGTCGTTGATCAGATCGAAGGATACAGCAGCATTGAAAGAAGCTGGCTGGTCAGGGGCAGGGGCGAATTCACTATCAGGGCGGGCGCAGAAGGCAGCGGCATCAGCAGTCAGGCAATCGGTCTTTAATCCCCGGTATGGATATTCGAACCATGGCCGGCCCCTTGGGCTCAAACAAGCGGTGGTCCGGTTCAACAAGAAATTATTCACTAAAAAACATTGTATCATGCTAAAAAAGAATTTTCCAATCATCCTCATGGTTTCCGCATTGTTCCTTTTTCCTTCGTGTTCTGACGACAACGACTTCGGTGTTCTGGAAGGCAGCTGGGTGCGCATTCACCAGGAGACAAATGTTCCCATCCGCATAGAGTTTTACGAAGACAGCCTGTTTACCTGGACCCCCATGGTCATCACAGATCTTCATACCCCCAGTGCAGGCTACTATACCTACAAGGATGGAGAGCTTACCGTGTTCGATGACGCCGATTGCCCTGAAATCGAAGGGGTTTACACGATACGTATGAGCGAATTCACATTCGATGCCTCTGTTAGTGAGGATGAATGTACGCCGCGCATCGCCGGCATTTCCGGTCGCTGGACCCGGGAAGCGGAGTTATAGTCCGGTAAATACAACAAGCCATTGTACCTGGTATCAGATATCATTCCATTTCGTATCAAACTACACCGAACTGTACTATACCATACCATATCATACCATACCATACCATACCATACCATACCATAAAATACAATACCATACTATACAATACCATACTATACAATACCATACTATACCATACTATACTATATAATACCATGAACAGAATCATTGCCACATTCATTCTCCTTGCCTGCATGCTTCCGGTTAAGGGCCAGGTCAGCGACGGACGCCCTGTCGGAAATTATTTTAAGGCTTCAGGCAGCCCGGTAAACCCGAAAGTTCAGGTCCTATGGAACCGCTATTACACGAACGAGGGAATGTTGGAGATCTCCCAAAAAATCGTCCAGGCCTATCCTGGCCTGGCCAGCCTGGAGTCCATCGGCAAAAGCTATGAGGGCCGGGAAATCTGGATGCTGACCATCACCAATAAGGCCAACAGGCCACACAGGGAAAAGCCCGGTTTCTGGATCGACGGCAACATACACGCCAACGAAATTCAGGGCAGCGAGATTGCCCTGTATACGGCCTGGTACCTCGTGGAGAAATACGGCAACAACGAGTTTATCACGGACCTTCTGGACGACAAGGTGTTCTATATTGCCCCGACCATCAACCCGGACGGACGACACGAATACATGGCCAATCCCAATACGGTCAGCTCCCCGCGCTCAGGCACGATCCCACTGGATGACGACGGAGACGGCGAAAAGGCGGAGGATGGCTTTGACGACCTGAACGGCGACGGCCATATCACCCAGATGCGTCGCCGCAATCCGCTCGGCCAGTTCCGGGAACACCCGGACGATCCCCGCCTGCTCGTTCCGGTCAAGCCCGGTGAGTTCGGCGAATGGGAGTTGCTGGGGTTTGAAGGCATCGACCGCGACGGGGATGGCAGGGTGAATGAAGACCGTGTGGGTTATTATGACCCCAACCGGGACTGGGGCTGGAACTGGCAGCCAGACCATGTGCAGCGTGGGGCCTACCTTTACCCTTTCGCATTGCCTGAGAACCGCGCGGTGCGTGATTTCGTACTGGCCCATCCGAACATTGCCGGGGCCCAGACATACCACAATACCGGGGGGATGATCCTGCGCGGACCCGGCACACGGGAAGATGAGCAGCTTTACACCCGGACCGACCGCATGGTATATGATGCCATCGGGGAACTGGGCGACCGGCTGATCCCGGGTTATCGCTACCTTACCCTGTTTGAGGACTTGTATACGGTGTATGGCGGTCAGATTGACTGGTTCCATTTCAGCCGCGGGATATTCACGTTTACCAATGAGCTGTTCACCCCCTACAAATACTTTTACGAGACCTACGCCAACCGTGCCGAATCACAGGCCGCATCCTATCACTTTGACAAATACCTGCTATTTGAGGATGCCTTTGTGCCATGGGAGGACTTCGACCATCCGCAGTTCGGGAAGATCCAGATCGGCGGCTTCAAGAAAAACTTCGGGCGCATCCACCCAGGCTTCATGATCGAACAGGATGCCCACCGCAACATGGCCTTTACGCTCCATCATGCCTGGCACACCCCACAGCTTGAAGTCCATGAGCTGACCGTGAATGCGCTTGGAGGCGGACTCAGCGAGGTAATCGCCGTGGTGGCCAACACCCGGCTCATCCCCACCCATGCAGGCATCGACCTGATGTACCGGATTACCCGCCCGAACTACATCAAACTGGAGGGTGCCCGGGTGCTTGCCGGTATGGTCGTGCATAACCGGGACCTCAACTTGGTGGAAGAGCAGAAAGTGGATCCTGCGGTGATCGAAGTGGCTAACATTCCCGGCATGGGGAGCGTCACGGTGAAATGGATTGTTGAAAACCCCCGCAATATCATCGTCACGGTTGACAGCGAAAAAGGCGGGATGGTCAGTGCCTCTGCCTCGGCCAGGTGATGCATTTCCAGTGGCAGGCAGCACCTCTGCCCTGGCAGGTATTGCATTGGGCACATACATTTTTCCAATAGCATGCAGCAAACTTTGCAAATACAGAGGCCTTTCCGGCTTGAATCAGGCCAGGAACTGAAAGGCCTGGAGATCGCCTACCAACTGTCAGGAGACCCTTCCCTAAGAGACAGGCCCCTGGTGTGGGTATTCCATGCCCTGACGGGCAATTCCAACCCTTCTGACTGGTGGGGGGGGATTGTCGGACCGGGCAAGGTGCTGGACCCGGAGCATGCGGTCATTGTATGTGCCAATATGATTGGCTCCTGCTACGGCAGCACGGGTCCGACTTCGATCAACCCCCTTACCGGCAAGCCCTGGCTAAGGGACTTCCCGCTGGTGACAGTTCGTGACATGGTAAAGGCCCATGCCCTGCTAAGAGACCATCTGGGTATCCGGCACATCGACCTGGCCATCGGAAGCTCCATGGGGGCCTTTCAGGGACTTGAATGGGCAATCACCGAACCGGATACCATCAAAAATCTTTTTTTTATCGCCGCTGGCGCCCGTTGCAGTCCATGGGCAAAGGCATTCAATGAAGCCCAGCGGATGGCCATACAGGCCGACCCCACTTATTTCGGCGAAGACCCCGGCGGGGGGAGAAACGGATTGAAGGCGGCACGGGCAATCGGCATGGTCAGCTACCGCAGTCACGAGGCATTCCAAAAAACCCAGGCTGATCCGGAAAATGGACAAACGGACAATTTCAGGGCTTGCTCCTACCAGCAATACCAGGGAGAAAAGCTTGCACGCAGGTTCAATGCGTACGCCTATTATGCACTGACGAAAGCCTTTGATTCACATGATGCCGGTAGGGGGCGGGGCGGGCTGAAGGCTGCCCTGGGACGGATAACTGCAAAAACGCATTGCATCAGTATAGCGTCTGACTTGCTGTTCCCGATGCATGAGATGGAGGAGGTTGCCCGGATGATTCCGGGGGCCACCCACCGAACCATTGAAAGCCTTTACGGTCATGATGGTTTCCTGGTGGAGAACGAAAAGCTTGAGGCCATCATCCGGGATTTCAGTTTCTCATAGACCA
>SLNU01000043.1 GCA_007132865.1 Bacteroidales bacterium
GTGTTTTTCAACAGGTGGGCGATCTCCTTGGCGGCGATTCTTTCCGGGGAGACCAGGTAATCAATGCCAAGCCCCTTGTAGTGGTTGCGGCAGTCCTCGGTCAGGTATTCCGTCTCATGCACCTTGGCAATGGCGGTTTTGGCTCCCATGCGCTTCCCGAGCACAGCGGTCAGCAGGTTTAGCCTTCCGTCCAAATGGGCACTGATTAGCAGGTCGGCCCGCTGAATGTTCGCATTTCTAAGTACGGATACGATGGTGGAATCCCCGACCTGGGTCATCAGGTCGGAATGGGCTTCGATCACTCTCAACAAGTCATGGCTAGGACTGATCAGGGTGACGTTGTGCTTCTCACCTGCAAGTAGTTTTGCAAGGTGGAGGCTTACCTCGCTGTCGCCGGCAATGATGATGTTCATTTCAGATGAAATTCATTTTATGGGTGCCCGAGCATTCAATGTGCCTGTTGGGCAGGAGCTGGGTCTGCTTTGCAAATATACGACGTTTTGTTTCAGCACCAGCCATTTTGTCTCAGCAGGGCAAGCAGTTCATTGGCTGCATCCCTTGTATGCACATTCTTTTTAACCAATTGCCCCCCCTGATAAAGGGCCAGGCTGCGCTTGCCGGTTCCCAGCAGTCCGAAATGGGCGTCTGCCATCTCACCGGGTCCGTTTACGATGCATCCCATCACCGCGATTTTCAATCCGGCCACCTCCGGCAGCTCCTCCTTCAGCTGCCGGAGCACTTCCGGGAGGTCGTAGGCCGTGCGGGCACAAGTCGGACAGGAAATGTAGCTGGTACGCACATTTTTCAGTCCGGCAAGCTGCAGCAGCCATTCAGCCGCCAGCCTCGCTTCTTTGCAAGCATGGGGACCGTCCGTTTCCAGCCAGAAGCCTCCCAGGATGCGCCCCATGAGCAAGTCCCCGAACCTGGAGGCCAGGAACGGCAGGAGCCGGTCCGTTGCCTGGCCGGCAGATACCCGCAATTTAACGAGAATCTCTGCAGCTATGTTGTGTTTCGCAAGTGCTGCGTGCAGCTGTGGCAGTTCGTCCGGGTCAAACCCCGTGGTCATATCGGCCACCAGTACCAGTCCGTTTAATGCCCCGATGGACTTCAGTTCAGCAAGTCCAGGCTGCCGATCCAGTATGACCACGTTCACAAGGGGATGGGGATCCCATGTTCCCTCCGCCGTCCCAGCCAAAGTGTCCCCGGCAATCTCCGCCGGAGTCTCCCCGGCCGTCCCCGCCGCAGCCTCCCCGGCAGTCATCGCCGCTGTCCCCCTTGCAGGGTGGATGCGGTATGCCCCTTCTTCCCAGGGAAGCGGACCCGGACGGGTGACCACCAGTCCCATTCGATTGCATTTGAGGGAGCTGGTATTTGCCGTATCGGATCTGAGGGTTCTGCCGCGCGCGCGCACGCGGCGGGGTGTTTCGGTTTCCGGAACAGGTGCCAGACCAGCAGCATTGGTAAATTCAAATTGTGCCAGCAGTTCCCTGGCAAAGGCCACCTCTGCTTCGGGCGGTTCGGTCAGGCTAACCCTCAGGGTGTCACCCATGCCCATTTTAAGCAAGGCGGAAATGCCCAGCGCCGACCTGGCCCTTCCTTCATAACCCTCTCCGGCCTCCGTGACCCCCAGGTGCATCGGATAGGCCATGCCCTCCCTCTGCATCTGCCGGGCCATGGCCTGGTGCGCTTCAATCATCAATACCGGGTCGCTGGCTTTCAGCGAAATGACCGTGGAGAAAAAATCCAGTTCCTCAAAAACCCTCAGGAACTCCATCGTGGCCTCTGCCATGGCTTCCGGACTGTGTCCGTACCTTGCCACGATGCGCGGGGAGAGAGAGCCCGTATTCGTGCCAATGCGGATGGCCGTTCCATGCACTTTGCAGGTCGCTATCAAGGGGGCCAGCGTGTTTCTTAAACCGTCCAGCTCCAGTCTGACCTCATCCGGAGTCCAGGATGTTTTCCCTTTGTCCCATGCCCGGTAGTAATTGCCCGGGTTGATGCGAACTTTTTCCACAATTGGGGCGGCCATCAATGCCAGTTCCGGTCTGAAATGGATGTCGGCGATCAGGGCTTGGTGAAAACCTGCTCCGTGCAATTTGTCCCGGATCTTTTTCAGGGCCGCCAGGCTTTCCTTGTCTGGTATTGATAATCGGACATATTCCGCGCCGGCCTCAAACAAGCGGATGCATTGCGCCAGGCTGGCCTGCACGTCCGCAGTCGGGGTGCTGGTCATGCTCTGCACCCTGATGGGGTTGTCTGCACCCAGAGGGAGGTCCCCGATCCGTACTTCCCTGGAAGGGCGGCGGCGGACCGGGATGGGGGGCATATGGGTGGAATCTCCTGTCATGCAGGACAAATTTATCAACAAATCCATCACTTCGTACTCAAGGCCCCATATTATTCTTTCTATCTTTGCAGTCGGATAATTCCAGATTCCATGACGGCAGGCAGACCACAGAAAAACATAGACCATCCAGGGGTGGTAGACCGGGTGGAGGGAAGACGCGTTTTTGTGCGCATCGAGCCCAGGACAGCCTGCAGCACCTGTGCCACCCGTTCCTATTGCTCGATGACCGACCTGGAGGATAAGGTGGTGGAAGTACCTGCAGAGGGAAAAGACCAGTTCGCCCCGGGCCAGCCTGTCACCGTCTCCCTGCGGGAGTCCCTCGGTTACAAGGCCCTTTTGTTCGGTTACCTGACTCCCTTCTTAATCCTGGTCCTGGGTATCTTCGGAATGATGTGGCTGACCGGAAATGAGCCGCTTTCGGCCCTTACGGGACTGGGTCTGATGCTGCCTTATTTCTGGTGGCTTTACCAATCCAGGGAGAAGCTTAGAAAAACCTTCCGTTTTCGTATTCGGGCCTAAACCACCCCACAACGGACCAAAATCCCCTCAACTGCTTAGAATTTAGAGCATTTCCAAATAAGATTCTATCCGACTGACATTCAGATAGCTTGTAAATCCGGATGTCTGTACATATCGATATATTCTGATTAGCAGGCACTTGGCTCGACTCAAAAATGCAGTCATAATGGTTCGGGATTGAATTATGTTTTCTATTTTTGCCCATTGTTCAAAATTTGCCATTGTTCAAACATTAACAAACTATACATCCGTGAGCGAAATTTTCAATCAGATTACCGTTGTTTCCGTGGTTTCCCTCGGTGCCATCGGGAGCCTGGCCGCTGTGATCCTGTATTTTGTTGCACAGCGCTTCAAGGTCATTGAGGATCCCCGGATTGACCAGGTGGCCGACAAGCTTCCCGGAGCGAATTGCGGGGGCTGTGGGCTTGCCGGTTGCCGTGCACTGGCCGAGGCCATTGTGAAGGCCGAAAGCCTGGAGGGCATTAGCTGCCCTCCCGGAGGTGATGACATCATGAAGGAGATCGCGGCATTGCTTGGTCTGGAGGCGACGGCCCAGGACCCGATGATCGCCGTACTGCGTTGCAATGGTAGCCGGGAACATGCCCCGCCCAAGGTGGCCTACGAAGGGGTGATGACCTGTGCATTTGCCCACAGCCTGTTTGCCGGGGAGGGTGGCTGTCCCTTTGGATGCCTGGGTTGCGGGGACTGTGTGGAGGCTTGCAAGTTCGACGCCATGTATATGGACCGGGAAACCGGACTGCCTGTGATACTTGACGACAAATGCGTGGCCTGCGGTGCCTGTGTGAAGGTTTGCCCCCGCACCATCATCGAGATGCGCAAGAAAGGGAAAAAGGACCGCCGGATCTATGTGAGCTGCATTAACCGAGAAAAAGGGGGTGTGGCGAAAAAGAACTGTGCGGTGGCTTGCATCGGATGCGGCAAGTGCGTGAAAGAGTGCAAGTTCGATGCCATCACGCTGCAAAACAACCTGGCCTATATCGACTTCAACAAGTGCACCTTATGCAGGAAATGCCCCCCGGTATGTCCGACCAATGCCATAGCCGAGCTGAACTTTCCGCCTCGCAAGCCGAAGCTGGAGCAGAAGGAGGCCCCTGCAGAAGCATAACCAATGAAATATGAAAACGTTTAAAATTGGCGGTGTCCATCCGCCGGAAAACAAATTCGCATGGGACCGGCCAATCGAGGTGCTGCCCCCGCCCAAACAGGTTTCCATTCCCCTTTCCCAACATCTTGGTGTGCCGGCCGTGCCGGTGGTGGCCAAAGGTGACAAGGTCAAAACCGGGCAGCTGATCGCCAAAGGGGAGGCCTTTATCTCGGCGAACATCCATTCCTCGGTCACCGGAACGGTCCTGAAGATAGACGATGTAGCCGACACCAGCGGATACCGCAAGCGGTCCGTCGTCATCAATGTCGAGGAGGATGAATGGGACGAGGGGATCGACACCGGCGGCGAATTGCTGACAGAGATCAGTCTTGAACCAGAGGCCATCGTGAAAAAGGTGAATGAAAAGGGCATTGTCGGATTGGGTGGTGCCACATTCCCCTCTCACGTCAAGCTGATGGTCCCCAAGGGCAAGAAAGCCGAAGTGCTGATCATCAACGGGGTGGAGTGCGAACCCTATTTGTGCGCCGACCACCGCCTGATGCTTGAGAAGTGTGAGGAAATGCTGGTGGGGATCCGCATACAGATGAAGGCCCTTGGCGTGGAGCGCGCCGTTATCGGTATTGAAAGCAACAAGCCCGATGCCATTGAGAAAGTTTCGGCCGCTGTGAAGTCATGGCCCGGAATCGAGGTGGTTTCGCTTAAGGTAAAATATCCGCAGGGTGCTGAAAAGCAACTGATCAAAGCGGTGGTTAACCGGGAAGTACCCTCCGGGAAGCTGCCCATTGAGGTTGGATGCGTGGTACACAATGTGGGCACCGCATTTGCGGTTTACGAGGCCGTGCAGAAAAACAAGCCATTGATCGACCGGGTGGTCACCGTGGCGGGCAGGTCGCTGAAAAAACCCGCGAACTTCATGGTTCGCATCGGCACTCCCGTATCTGCACTGATCGATGCGGTTGGCGGACTACCGGAGGATACCGGCAAGGTCATCAATGGGGGTCCGATGATGGGGAAAGCCCTGAACGAACTGGATGTGCCCGTGACCAAGGGAACCAGCGGCATCCTGGTATTTACAGAGGAGGAATCCCACCGCAAACTGGTTCAGAACTGTATCCGTTGTGCCCGCTGCCTGACGGTCTGCCCCATGGGGCTCGAGCCTTATTTGCTGTCGCAGCTGGCGGACAAGAAGCGGGATGAGGATTGTGAGCAGGAGCGTATCATGGACTGTATGGAATGCGGTTCATGCCTCTATATCTGTCCGTCGGGAAGGCCCCTGCTCGACCAAATCCGGGTCGGAAAGGCCCGTACGGGTAAAATGATGAGGGAAAGGTCGTCGTAAATCGCAATACCAATAAACTATGAGTCCATTAACCGTTTCGGGTTCACCCCATGTGCATACTGACCAGTCGGTGAGCAAGGTCATGTATGGCGTGGTCTATTCGCTGATTCCGGCCATGCTGGTGTCTTTTTATTTCTTCGGACTGGCTGCCATACTGGTGACCCTGACTGCCGTGGTGTCCTGCCTGGCCTTCGAATATGTCATACAAAAATACCTGATCAAGGGTCCCACCACGATCGGCGACGGTTCCGCCGTCATCACCGGTATCCTTTTGGCGTTCAACGTGCCTTCCAGCCTGCCGCTCGGCATGGTGGTCATCGGCTCGGCCGTGGCCATCGGGATGGCTAAGATGACGTTTGGCGGACTGGGAAAAAATCCATTTAACCCGGCCCTGGTGGGAAGGGTGTTTTTGATGATCTCGTTCCCGGTGCAAATGACCAGCTGGCCCAGGCCCACCGCCTTCAGCACCCAGCTGACCGATGTGGTGACGGGTCCTACTCCGCTGGACGTCCTGAAAGGCGGTTTGGCACGGGGTGAGAGCGTCAGTGAAATCATGCCGCAGATTCCGGAATATGTGAACCTGCTGATGGGCAATATGGGGGGCTCGATCGGGGAGATCTCGGCCCTGGCATTGATCATTGGCGGAATCTATATGCTGATCAAAAAAATCATCACCTGGCATATTCCGGTGGCCTATCTGGGGTCGGTGGTCATTTTCTCCGGCATTTTCTGGCTGATTGATCCGACCTATTACGTGGACCCGCTGTTTCATCTGATTACTGGCGGACTCATGCTGGGGGCCCTATACATGGCCACCGACATGGTCACAAGTCCGATGTCCCCCACCGGCATGCTCATATTTGGAGTCGGATGCGGGGTGCTGACCATGGTGATCCGGCTGTTTGGCGCCTATCCGGAAGGGGTCTCGTTTGCGATACTGATTATGAATGCATTTGTACCCTTGATCAACCGGGGTTTTAAACCCAAGCGATTTGGAGAGGAGGTGAAACATGGCTAAGAAAGAA
>SLNU01000070.1 GCA_007132865.1 Bacteroidales bacterium
AGGACCACCACATAGTTACCTACAGCAAGCGCATCCAATGGCACAATACCATCATGGCGTGGTGGGACAAATACCTGAAGGATCAGCCCCAGTGGTGGGAGGACCAGTACCCGCCGAAAAATTACTAACACACATAGTCAGGGCCAGTGCCATAGACAATGCCTTAGCCCCGCCATAAACTTCGCGTAAAATAAAGAGCGTGTGTGCCGCAAAGGCAATTCAAAAGAGGCTGTCCCTGAAACACGGGACAGCCTCTTTTCTATTGTAACCGAACGGGCAGGATTATAATTCCCTCAGACGAATATTGCGGAACCAGACATCATCGCCATGGTCCTGCAAGCCGATATACCCTGGTTCGAACTTTCCGAACCAGGGGAAATCGGCAAACTTACTGCCAGCCACCATACGCTCCCAGTCTGAGGTGCCCAGGTGGTATTCCAGCACTTTTTCCCCGTTCATACTGTGTACCACGGTGCCCTTGAATACCATGACCTCCACTTCGTTCCACTCGCCGGTCGGACGGGCATTTTGCGGATTGGCCGGGATCAGGTCATAGAGGGAACCGGCTTTGCGGTTGCCATCCACACCCATCATTGCATCTGGATGTCCCTCGTTGCACAGGATTTGCATCTCCGGAGCTGACTTCCAGATGGGCTCATTTTCGACCTCCTGGGCCAGGTAAAAGATACCACTGTTGCCGGCCGGGGAAACCTTCCACTCCATTTTCAGGTGGAAATTCAGAAATTTCTGATCGTAAATGATGTCTCCACCCTGGCCTCCGGCCTCACCGGTGCCAGCGCCTAAAACCTTCAGGGCACCGTCCTCGATTACCCAGCCGGCTTCCGGAAAAGCATCACGGTTATAGCCACGCCATCCGTCAAAGGTTTCCCCGTCGAAAAGCATGAAAAACCCCTGGTCAGACTCTTCCTGAGTCAGGGTATTCAAAGGCTGTTCTTCCATCACATCCTCCCCGGTTTCCTGGGTGCGCGGTGCGCATGACCCCAGAATGAAGCCCAGAGCCAACAGCAGGCTGAGGACCGAAATACTTGATCTTAGTTTTCTCATCGTTTTTATCGTTTTGATTACTACTAAAATGTATCAGTAATTTGTTTTAAAATGTTCAAATTGCGATTCAGCTTAGGGCATGGGTGGAAGGTCCCAGCCTGCCCGGTAGGTATGCTTGATCAGTTCCTGAGCAAATGCCTTGGCATTCAGTGGCTCGGTCATGGTTTTCTCAAAGGTCGGATGTCCGTCCTCAATCTTGAACCCATCCTCAATGACGATCCTAAGGGTCTCATTGTCGGATATATTGGTAAAGGCCATGCGCTCGCCATCCCATTCAAGCTCCTTGTGCAATTCCTGCAGACGCACCGCCAGCACGCCCATCACGACCATTTCGTTGAACGGACCTGCCTCCTTGAATGCGGAAGCCGTCTCAAGCCTGTTCGCCGGATTTTCCTTGCAGGCACGCACCCAGTCCATATAATGTCCGAGTTCCACCCTTCTTAGGGTCTGCGGCACTTCGGGCGTCCTGCCAGAAAGCAGCCAGGGGCGCAAGCCATAGCAGCCACAGATCAGCTTGTCCTTCGTACCGTGGAAGATCACCCCGCCACCGGCATCGTTCATGTTCCTGCCGGCAGGCCAACCTTCGGGCATGTCGGGACGAAGTCCGCCGTCATACCAGGTCACCTCCACTTCGGGGAACGCAATTTTGGAAGCCGGATCGTTGGGCCTGGCCGGGAATACCATCCTTGCCTTTTCCGCATTGGGCGCCGAATCCTGCAGCAGCAGTGTCGAGCTGCCCTGTGCCTTGGTCGGGTATCCGAGTTTCAGGCCCTTGAATACCGGGTGCAGGATATGGCATGCCATATCACCCAAGGCACCCGTGCCAAAGTCCCACCACCCCCTGAAGTTCCAGGGCGTATAAATTTCGTGGTATGGACGCATCGGGGCCGGACCGATAAACAGGTCCCAGTTCAGGGTGCTTGGTACGGACATCTCCTCTGCCGGTCTGGGTAGTCCCTGCGGCCAGATTGGACGGTCGGTAAAGGCCTCGACCTTGGTCACCTCCCCGATCTCCCCGTTCCACAGCCATTCGCAGATCTTGTGGACATCGTCCCCCGAGGCCCCCTGGTTCCCCATCTGGGTGGCCACCCTGTGTTTGTCGGCCAGGCGGGTAAGCAGCCTGGACTCATACACGGTATGTGTGAGGGGTTTTTCCACATATACGTGCTTGCCCATGGCAATGGCATGGGCCGCCACGGCTGCGTGGGTATGGTCAGATGTGGAGACCATGACGGCATCGATGCTGTCTCCCATCTCTTCATACATCTTGCGCCAGTCCCAGTATTTCTTCGCAGCCGAGAAATAGTCAAAACAGCCCTGGCTGTATCGCCAGTCCACATCGCATACTGCCACGATATTCTCGCTTTCCATCTGCCTTAACACCGCAAAACCACGTCCGCCGACGCCCACCCCGGCAATGTTCATCTTGTCGCTTGGGGCCTTATGACCCAGTCCGCTGACCACATGACTTGGTACAATAGTAAAACCGGCCGTAGCCAGCGCGGTATTTCCTATAAATTTTCTTCTCGTAATGTTTCCCTTCATCTCGTTAGGTTTTTCGTTTATACTCTGCTGAACAAATTTAAGATTTTTGTTGAAAAAACGCTGTTACGATACTGGCTTTTGCCGGACCAACCGCTTTTTCCAGTTCGGAAAGTTCCGCCCTTTTGATTCCGGCCACCGATTTAAAGGTCTGCAACAGCACCTGGGCGGTTTTCGGGCCCACCCCTTTGATCCCGGAAAGCACCGATGCCAGGCTCCCCTTTTCCCGTCTTTTGCGGTGATGGGCAATGCCGAAGCGATGGGCCTCATCCCGCATATATTGAACCACCTTCAGCGTTTCCGACTTCTTGTCAATATAGAGTGGGATGGAGTCCCCGGGGAAGTAGATTTCCTCCAGACGCTTGGCGATGCCGATGACCGGCACCTTGTTTCTCAGTCCGGCCCTTTCCAGCGCAGCTGCCGCAGAGCTCAGCTGTCCCTTTCCCCCGTCGACCACCACCAGCTTTGGCAATTCCTGGCCCTCATCCAGTAAGCGCCGGTACCTGCGGTAAACCACCTCCTCCATCGAGGCATAATCATTGGGGCCCTCCACGCTGCGAATATTGTAATGCCGGTATTCCTTTTTGCTCGGGCGGGCCTGCCGGAACACCACCATGGCTGCCACGGGATAGGTCCCCTGTGTATTGCTGTTGTCAAAACATTCGATATGGTCAGGCAATTCCTTTAGCCGAAGGTCCTGCTTCATTTTTTCCAAAATGCGCCTGGTATGCCTTTCGGGGTCCACCAGTTCCTTCTGTTTGTACTTTTCCAGGCGGTAATACTTCGCATTGCGTTCCGAAAGCTCCAAAAGCTTCCTTTTGTCCCCTTTTTGTGGAACCACAAATCGGACCTCCGGGATGGGAAGCGTAGGCCGCAGGGGTACGATCACCTCCCTTGCATTGCTCTGCAGGCGCTGTCGGAGTTCCGTAATGGCCACCTCCAGCAGGTCCCGATCTGCTTCATCCAGGCGTTTCCTGAGCTCCACGGTATGGGACTGTACGATGGCCCCGTTTACCACTTTCAGGAAGTTCACGTAGGCCGCTTCGGCATCGCTGACGATGCTGTACACATCCACATTGTGGATTTTGCTGCTGACCACCATCGATTTGCTCTGGAACTTTTCCAGGAGCTCATATTTTTCCTTTACCAGGGCCGCCTTTTCAAATTCATATGCATCGGCACAGGTTTTCATCAGCTGCTTTAGCTGGGTCATCACGCTTGACAGGTTGCCCTTCAGGATGTCCTCCACCTGCCTGATGGTGTCCAGGTAGTCCGCCTCATCCTGCAGTCCTTCGCAGGGGGCCTTACAGTTGCCGATATGGTATTCGAGGCAGCGCCTGAACTTCCCCGCCTGGATATTCTCCCTGGTCAGCTTCAGTCTGCAGGTCCGATACTGGAACAACTGCCTGATCAGCTCCAGCAAAGTGTTCATCATTCTGACCGAGGCATACGGGCCAAAATACTTGCTACCGTCGCGCACCAGATTGCGTGTGGGAAAGATGCGTGGGAAGGGTTCGTTCTTGATGCAGATCCACGGGAAGGTCTTGTCATCCTTCAGCATCACATTGTACCGGGGTTGGTACTTCTTGATCAGGTTGTTCTCCAGCAACAGAGCATCCAGCTCGGTATCCACCACGATATGCCTAATGTCGGCGATTCGTCTGACCATCATGCGCACCTTTCCGCTTTCAGTCTTTTCTCGGTTGAAATAGGAGGAAACCCTTTTTCTCAGGTTCTTGGCCTTCCCGACATAAAGGATGCGGCCTTGTTCATCAAAGTACTGGTAGACCCCCGGTGCGGAGGGCATGGTCCGTATCAGGGGATGCAGGGTTTCCCAGTGTTTGTGTTCCGGCCTGGCCATGCTTATTCCTCCGAAAATTCGATCAGCATCTTGCGGTACACATTGAACACATTCGAACGCGAGACATAGCCCTTGTAAATCCCTTTGTCTACCACCGCCATGTTCCACAGTCCCGAATCCCTGAATTTCTTCATCACGGCATCCATGCTTTCCTCCGGGCTTACGGTCGCCCTGGGCTGGAACATCAGGTTCCGTACCTTGAGCTGATCGTATTTGCTGCGGTCGAACATGATCTCACGCACATCATCCAGCGTGACGATCCCCAGAAAGTGATTCTCCTTGTCAATTACAGGGAAAATGTTGCGGTTTGAATGGGCGATCACCTTCACCAGCTCTCCCAGGGTCATATCCGGGGCCACCGTATGCAGGTTGGTCTCAATCACCGACTCCACATTGAGCAAGGTCAACACGGTCTGGTCCTTGTCATGTGTCAGCAGGTGGCCCTTCTGGGCCAACTTTTTCGTATAAAGTGAATGCGGCTGGAAGTAGACCACGGTCAGGTAGGAAATGGAGGCGGTGATAATCAGCGGGATGAACAGTTCATAGCCTCCGGTGATCTCAGCGATCAGAAATATGGCAGTCAGCGGCGCATGGATAACCCCGGCGATCAGTCCGGCCATGCCCACCAATGAGAAATTGTATTCCGAGATCCTTAACCCGCTGAACATATTCACCAGCCGGGAAAACACAAATCCGGTAATCCCCCCCATGAACAGGCTGGGCGCAAATACCCCGCCGACACCGCCGGCCCCCGTGGTCAGGCTGGTGGCTATGACCTTGAAGAACAGCACGAGCAGCAAAAACACGATGAACACCATCCCGCTTTCGTCCACCAGGTGGCCAAAGATGCTGTCTTGTAACAATTGCTCCGGCTGTCCCGACAGCATGCTGCGCATCGTATAGTAGCCTTCCCCGAACAGGGGCGGGAACAAAAATATCAGCACTCCGAGGATGACACCCCCGTATAGGGCCCTTTTGTATGGTGTGGCAATTTTCTTCACACT
This sequence comes from Bacteroidales bacterium, assembly GCA_007132865.1. The sequence continues at coordinate 5,473 of SLNU01000070.1, forward strand.
GGTTTCCACCCGCATGTTCATCCACGCAAAATAAAGCGAAACCATTCCGGTGACCACCCCCAGCATCACATAAAAGGGAATGGCCCCGTAATCGAAGGCATCCCGCAGCGTAAAGTAAAATTCGATCTGGTCCCCCAGGAAGAAAGCCGAGAAAATGGCCGCGGTGACTGCCGCGAACAGCAGGGGAATGATGGAGGCCATCGTCAGGTCCAGCATCAGCACCTCCAGCGCAAAAATGAGTCCGGCAATCGGCGCCTTAAAGATCGCGGCAATGGCCGCCGCAGCGCCGCATCCGATCAGCAGCGTGGTTCGTTTATGTCCGAACCTGGCGGCCTGTGCCACATTGGAGCCAATGGCCGCCCCGGTCGACACGATGGGGGCCTCCATCCCGACCGAGCCGCCGAAGCCGCCGGTAAACGTGCAGGCGATGATGGAGGAATAGGTGTTGTGCAGCTTCATCACTCCCTTGTTGCGGGAAATGGCATACAGGATCCTGGTCACCCCGTGGCTGATGTCATCTTTTACGAATGTGCGGATGTAGAAAACGGTAATCAGGATGCCGATCAGCGGGAACACCAGGAAGAAGTAGTTCTCCATATGCCGGCCGGGTATGTCACGCACCCAGCCTTCCAGGTAGTGAACGGAGGTCTTCAGGATCACCGCAGCAATCGCCGCAAGCAGTCCGATTACAACACACAGGACCAGGATAAAATGCTTGTCGCTTATGTGCTTCTGTCGCCAGATAAGAAATTTATCGACCCAGGGTTGGTGTTCCATGATTGCGGATGAAATATCGGAGGCTACGTGCCCATCCGACGAAACCAAAAAATCGGTAAAAATCAAAAATAATGGATTTG